>JBDTVQ010000015.1:0-37524 GCA_040007195.1 Acidobacteriota bacterium
AGCTCGTCCTTAACGAACGCGACGAGCGCCGCATGACGAACCTGCTCACGCGTGGTGATTTCCTGAAGCCAGGTAAACCGGTCGAACCGGGCGTTCCCGCGTTCCTGAATCCGCTTCCGGCCAAGCTGACGCCGGACGAGCCGCCGCGGCTGACCTTTGCCCGCTGGATTGCCGCGCGCAATTCGCCCACCACGGCGCGTTCGTTCGTCAATCGCGTGTGGCAGAGCTACTTCGGCACGGGCATTGTCGAAACCTCCGAAGACCTCGGCAAGCAAAGTCCGCCTGCCTCGCACCCGCAACTACTGGACTGGCTGGCGGTCGAATTCATGGACAGCGGTTGGAAAGTGAAGGACCTTCACCGCGCCATCGTGAACTCCGCCACCTATCGCCAATCCTCGGTAATGACACCGGAGCTCAAAGAGAAGGACATTTACAATCGCCTGTTGGCGCGCGGTCCGCGTCTACGCGTGGAAGGTGAGATTGTGCGCGACATCGCGCTTGCCGCGAGCGGCTTGTTGAATGCGAAGGTCGGCGGGCCAAGCGTGTTTCCGCCCGCTCCTTCATTTCTGTTCCAACCGCCCACCAGCTATGGCCCCAAAATTTGGCAGGACGAAACAGGCCCGGAACGCTATCGCCGCGCGCTCTACACTTTCCGCTACCGCTCCGTGCCCTATCCGATGCTGACGAACTTCGATGCGCCCAACGGCGACATCGCCTGCGTCCGCCGTGCGCGTTCCAATACACCGTTGCAAGCCCTCACGACGCTCAACGAACCACTTTTCTATGAGGCTGCACAGGCCCTGGGAAAAATGACGATCGCCGATGGCGGCGCCACAGACGCCCAGCGCCTGGCCTTCGCCTTCGAGCGCTGCACCGCCCGCAAGCCCACCGCTGCTGAAGCGGGCGAACTCGCCGCTTTCCTGGCCAAACAGCAGCAGCGGCTGGGGGAGCCCGAGCGTGTGTGGACCGCCGTTGCCCGCCTGCTGCTCAACCTCGACGAGACCATCACCAAGGAGTAATGACGTGATCAACCGGCGCTGGTTTATTCGTGAATGTCCCATCGGAATGGGAGCGCTTGCTCTGAATCATCTGATGGGCGCGTCGCTGGGCGACCCAATGGCGCCCAAGCAGCCACACTTCCCGGCCAAAGCCAAGCGCGTCGTCTTCCTCTTTATGGCGGGCGCGCCCAGCCATCTGGAGATGTTCGACTACAAGCCCCAACTGGAGAAGTTCGACGGCACGCTGCCCCCGGCCGAGCTGTTAAAGGGCTACCGTGCGGCGTTCATCAATCCGAATTCGAAGCTGATGGGTCCGAAATTCAAGTTCAGCAAGTACGGCCAATCGGGCGCCGAGCTGAGCGAGCTCATTCCGCACACCGCGGCCATCGCCGACGACCTCACCATCGTTAAGGGAATGGTCACGGATGCTTTCAATCATGCTCCCGGCCAGTTGCTCATGAACACGGGGTCGCAGCAGTTCGGCCGTCCCAGCTTCGGCGCCTGGACGCTCTACGGCCTGGGCTCGGAATCGCGGGACCTGCCGGCGTTTGTCGTCTTCTCGAGCGGCAAGAAGGGTCCCAGCGGCGGCAATTCGTGCTGGGGGTCGGGCTTCATTCCCACTGTCTACCAGGGCGTTCAGTTTCGCAGTTCGGGCGACCCTGTTCTCTATCTCTCCAATCCTCCCGGTGTTGACGACCAACAACAGCGCGACACGCTCGATTCCGCGCGGGCATTGAACCAGATGCGTTTGGAAGCGACCGGCGATCCGGAAATCGAAACGCGCATCAGCAGCTTCGAGATGGCCTATCGCATGCAATCGAGCGCGCCGGAACTGATGGACCTTTCTAAGGAACCCAAAAGCGTTCTCGACATGTACGGCGCCGAACCCGGCAAGCCGTCCTTCGCCAACAACTGCCTGCTTGCCCGCCGCCTGCTCGAGCGCGGCGTCCGTTTCGTGCAGCTCTATCACGAGGCATGGGATCAGCATGGCTCGCTCGTGAAAGACATTCAAATCAACTGCAAAGACACAGACCAAGCCTCGGCCGCGCTGGTGAAAGACCTCAAGCAGCGCGGCATGTTGGAAGACACTCTGGTCATTTGGGGCGGGGAATTCGGCCGCACACCGATGGTCCAGGGCGTAGGCAAACCCGATGGCCGCGATCATCATCCCAACGCGTTCACCATGTGGATGGCAGGCGGCGGCTTGAAGCCCGGCATTTCCCTGGGTGAGACTGACGACCTCGGCTTCAACGTCGTGAAGGACAAAGTTCACGTGCACGATCTGCACGCGACCCTTCTCCACCAGCTCGGCTTCGATCATACGAAGCTGACCTACCGTTTCCAGGGCCGCGACTTCCGCCTTACCGACGTGCACGGCACGGTCGTCAAGGAACTGCTCGCTTGATGCAACGCGTCTGCTTCGTACTCCAGGTGAAGCCGGATCGCCTCGACGAATACCGCGAGCGCCACCGCGATGTGTGGCCCGAGATGCAGGAAGCACTCAGCAAGTCCGGCTGGAACAACTACTCGCTATTCCTGCGCGACGACGGCATGCTTGTGGGCTATCTCGAAACCGAAGACTTCGAGCGTGCCCGCAAGATGATGTCCGAAACATCGATTAACGCCGTCTGGCAGGCACCGATGAAGGATTTCTTCGTCGATGAGGCCGGGCGAACGGCCGACAAGCAGATGCGCCCGCTCGAACAGGTTTTTTACCTGCCCTAACCCACGTGGGGCCTCCAGTGCTGTATTGTGTTTGATCGTGTCTGCCACCACTTCCGCCGCCGAACAATTAGACAAGCTGTACGAGTTTGATCGCGAACCCGTCAGCGACGACCGCCTGCTCGGCGCCAGTTACTTTGCCGGCTCCTACGCCGGTGAGCACGTCGCCGCCACTGAGTTTGTAATCGGGGTTCTGTTCGTGAATTGGGGCGCGAGCGTAACGGATATTTTCTACGGTCTCGCCTTGGGCAACGTGCTGGCCGTACTGACCTGGACGTTGTTGTGCGCGCCAATCGCCGTCGACACACGGCTCACGATGTACTGGTATCTACGGCGCATCGGCGGTCCTTATTTCACGCTGCTGTATAACGTCCTGAACGCCCTTCTGTTCTGCGTCCTCGCCGGATGCATGATCACGGTCTCCGCATCCGCGCTGCGAATCCCGCTGGGCATTCCCGCGCAGGTGCATCAGTATCCGGACGACATCCGCTTTGTGCTGCTTGTTCTCGCCGTCGGTGCCGTGGTCGTGCTGCTTGCCATGCTGGGATTTAAGCGGCTGGCCGATTTCGCCACCGTCTGCTCACCGTGGATGTTTTTGATGTTCATCGCCGGCGCCGGTGTGATGCTGCCCGCGCTAGCGCACCAGGCCGGAATGCACTCAATCGACAGCGTGGCGTCGTTCTTTGAAATGGGCCGCAAGGTGATTTGGACCGGTGTTACGCCCGACGGCAGTCCGCCGATGGGGTTCTGGAAAGTGGCGGCATTCGCCTGGATTTGCAATCTCGCCATGCATGCCGGCCTGAGCGACATGGCCATCTGGCGCTACGCGAAGAAGTCGAACTACGGACTCACCAGCGGCGTCGGAATTTTCCTTGGCCACTACCTGGCGTGGATTTGCGCGGGCATGATGGGTGTGGGCGCCGCGATTCTCCTGAATCAGCCACTCGCCTCGCTCGATTCAGGCGCCATCGCCTATCGTGCGCTTGGCTGGGCGGGCATACTCGCCGTCACATTCGCCGGGTGGACGACCTCGAACCCGACGCTTTACCGGTCGGGCCTGGCGCTGCAAGCGATCACGCCGAACTGGTCGCGGGCACGAGTGACTTTGATTGCCGGCGTCGCTACCACCATCGTTGCCTGCTTCCCGTTCGTCTTTACGCGGATGCTCGATTTCGTCGGCATCTACGGCCTGCTGCTCGGGCCGGCCGGCGCAATCGTGATGGCCGAGCACTGGCTCTTCCCGCGTCTTGGCTACACGCGCTACTGGGCCGACTATCAGAACAAATCGATGAACTGGCCCGCGCTGATTGCCTGGGCCGCGGGCATCGCGCTCGCCCTCGGATTGGAGCGCACGGGTACGCTCCACCTCTTCTATCTCTTCATTCCCGTCTTCGCGGTGACGATCGCAATTTATCTGGTTTTGGCTCCAATGGCGGGCGCGAAGTTGCCTCCGCCCGTTGGCGGCGAGAACCGTTATCCGAAGCCGCGGCCTGTTGCCGTCCGGCCGCCCGTCGCTAAACTGCCCCTCAATGCAGCCGCGAAACTGGCGGGCGTGGTGGCGATCACCGCCCTTCTGGTATGCCTCGCCATTCCCTTTTACGGCGGCGCTTTCGAAGGACCGCTGCTCGCGGCGACGCTGGTCTACTTCATCAGCGGCACCTACTCCTACACCGAATACCGCAAGAACGAAGAAACCACCTAAAATAGAGGTTTCATGGCAACCTCCAGCATTACTTTGAAACACGTCAGTTATCTTTGGGACGACGCGAAAGCGGCGAAGCTTTCGCCCGCCGAACGCCTCATCTATCGGTCGAATCTCCTCGGCGCCGATCAGCGCATCACGAACACAGGCGGGGGAAACACCTCCGCCAAGATCGACGAGAAAGATCCCCTTACGGGCGGCAGCGTAAACGTCCTGTGGGTGAAGGGTTCGGGCGGCGACCTGCGCACGTCGAAGCTCGGTAACTTTGCTTCGCTCTACCAGGACAAGCTCATGTCGCTGAAGCCGCTGTACGCCTCCATGAGCCCGCGCGGCGCCAAGACCGAAGCCGAAGACGATATGGTCGGCTTTTATCCGCACTGCACCTTCAACCTCAATCCACGCGCTTCGTCCATCGACACGCCGCTGCACTCGTTCATTCCCGCGCGGCAGGTCGATCACATGCATCCGAACTCGGTGATCTCGGTGGCCGCCTCGCGCCGCTCGACCGAGTTGACCCAGGAGATTTTCGGCGGCCAGATTGGCTGGACTCCTTGGCTGCGTCCCGGATTCGAACTGGGCCTCGAGCTCGAGCGCATGTGCGCGGCCAACCCCAAACTCAAGGGCATTGTGATGGGCCAGCACGGCCTCATCAACTGGGCCGATGGCGACCGCGAATGCTACGACCTGACGTTGAACATTATCGAGACAGCGGCCGACTACATCGAAGCGCGTGATAAAGGTGCGAAGACCTTCGGCGGCCAGAAGTATGGCACGCTGCCCGACGAACAACGCGACGACGTCCTCTATGCGATCCTTCCCTGGCTGCGCGGCCAAGTGTCGCAGCAGAAGCGCTTCATCGGTACCGTGCAGACCGACGCCACGATTCTGCGCTTCGTCAATTCGAACGACGCGGCGCGGCTCGCCGAACTCGGCACCAGCTGCCCTGACCACTTCCTGCGCACAAAGATCAAACCTCTTTATGTCGATTGGAATCCGCAATCGGGTACCGTTGCGGAGTTGAAAGAGCAGCTCACGGCGGGTCTGGAGCAGTACCGCAAGGATTACGCCGCTTACTACGAGCGCTGCAAGCACGCCAATTCGCCCGCGATGCGCGACCCCAATCCAACCGTCATCCTCATTCCCGGCGTCGGCATGATCGCCTGGGGCAAGGATAAGAGCGAGTCGCGCGTTACCGCCGAGTTCTATAACTGCGCCGTCGAAGTGATGCGCGGCGCCGAAGCTATCGACGAATACATTGCCCTGCCGCAACAGGAAGCCTTCGACATCGAATACTGGCTCCTGGAAGAGGCGAAGCTGAAACGCATGCCGCCGGAGAAAGAGTTCCAGCGCAGCGTCGTGATCGTTATTGGCGCGGGCAACGGCATCGGCAAGGCAGTGGCGCACCGTGTGGCGCGTGAAGGCGCTCACGTCGTTTGTGCCGACATCAGTGTGGAGGCGGCGCAAGCCACCGCGGATGAACTGACAAAGCTTTACGGCCTGGGCATCGGCGTTTCGGGCACCGGCATCTCCGGTTGCGGCCCGGCTATCGGCCTGGCCGTGAACATCACGGATCGCGCCAGTATTCACGCCATGCTGCGCCAGGCCGTGCTCGCCTATGGTGGCATCGACAACATCGTAGTCACTGCCGGCGTCTACATCCCGCCCGATCGCGAAGGCCACCTCACCGACGACCAATGGGCGCTCACCTTCGACGTGAACGTGAAGGGCAGCTACCTGCTGGCCGATGAAGCGCAAGACGTCTGGCTGAACCAGGGCCTACGCGGCAGCCTCGTGCTGACTACGAGTGTCAATGCCGTTGTCTCGAAGAAGGGTTCGCTGGCCTACGATGCATCGAAAGCCGCGGCCAACCACCTCGTGCGCGGCCTTGCCGTCGAGCTCTCTCCGCTCGTGCGCGTGAACGGCCTCGCGCCGGCCACCGTGGTCGCGGGGTCCACCATGTTCCCGCGCGATCGCGTTATTGCCTCGCTCGTGAAATACGACATCGCCTTCGAAGAGAACGACACCACTGAGAACCTGCGCAATAAGCTCGCCAACTTCTATGCGCAGCGCACGCTGACGAAGACGCCGATCACGCCGGAAGATCAGGCCGAAGCGGCGTACTACCTCATCAGCGAGCGGGCGGCGAAAACCACCGGCCAAGTGATTTCGGTCGATGGCGGCCTGCCCGAATCGTTCCTTCGCTAGCCATGCTGAGCCGCCGCGAACTGCTCGCCTCGCTTACCGCAAGCGCTCTTCCTGCGGCTACGGCGCCGCCCAACATCGTTTTCATCTATGCCGACGACCTCGGCTATGGCGATCTCGGGTGCTACGGCAATCCAACCATCCGCACGCCGAATCTCGATCGCATGGCCGCCGAGGGCGTCCGTTTCACGCAGTTCTACTCGACATCGCCGCTGTGTTCGCCCAGCCGCGCCGCCCTGATGACAGGCCGCTATCCCGTACGTTGCGGTGTCACGAAGGTGCTGTTCCCGTATTCCACGGGCGGCCTCAAATCGGGCGAGACGACCATCGCCGATCTACTGAAGGGCGCCGGCTACCGGACCGCATGCGTCGGTAAGTGGCACCTCGGCCACAAGGGTGAGTACTTGCCCACGCGCCACGGCTTCGATTCCTACTTCGGCATTCCCTATTCGAACGACATGAGCCCGGTGACAAGCCGCGGCCTGCGCAAGGCCGAGTATCCGCCGACGCCGCTCATGCGCGACACCGTCATCGCCGAACAGGAACCGGACCAGAGCTTCCTCACCGGACGCTATACCGAGGAGGCTACCGGCTTCATCCGCAAATCGGTGCGCGACAAGCAGCCCTTCTTCCTGTACTTCGCGCACACTTTCCCGCACTGGCCCCTCGCCGCGAGCGCGAAGTTCAAAGACAAGAGCAAACGCGGCCTCTATGGAGACGCCGTCGAAGAACTCGATTGGAGCGTCGGCGAAGTACTGCGCGCCGTGCGTGAGGCTGGCGTCGAAGGCAACACGCTGGTGATGTTCTCAAGCGACAACGGGCCCGCGATGAACCTTCTGGAAGAGGGCGGCGCGGCCGGGAGCCTCAGTGGATGGAAGAGCCAGAACTGGGAGGGCGGCCAGCGCGAACCGTTCATCGCCCGCTGGCCCGGACGCATCAAGCCTGGGCAAACTTCGTACGCCTTTGGCTGCACGATGGACATTCTGCCCACCTGCGTGAAGCTCGCAGGAGCGCGCCTGCCGGTGGGCCGGGAATTCGATGGAGCGGACCTCGGTCCGGCGATCTTCCAGGGTGACGAATCGCGCGAGGCGCTCTTTTTTTATTACGGCGACATCATGGTTCGTGCCGTGCGCAAAGGTCCGTGGAAGCTTTGGGTCACCGATCCCAAGGCAGGATTTGCACAGCGCCCGCCGCGCACCGATGCGCCGCTGCTCTTCCAGTTGGAGCACGATCCTGGTGAGCGTTCGAACGTAGCAGCGAAGCACCCTGACGTTGTGCGTGAGCTGACGGCCGCCGTCGATCGTCACATCGATCGCGTGAAGCATGGCCCACTGCAAGAGTAGTCAGCCTTATGAGTAAGCGCCGCGCTACTCCGCCGCCGGACACAAAGCTGAAGCGGCGCATCATCAGGGACGGCCTTCGGCCCAGTGAACAGCGCGACGCCGCGATCCGGCGCGTAATTCGTTCCATTCCCAAGGGCAAAGTCGCCACGTATGGACAAGTGGCCTCCGCGGCCGGCTATCCGCTCTATCATCGCTTGGTGGCGAAGCTCCTTCGTGACAACGACGGCAGCCTGCCATGGCAACGCGTTCTGGGAGCCGGTGGCGAGATCAAGCTCCACCAGTCCGCCGCTTACGAACAGCGCCTGCGCCTGGAGATGGAAGGCGTGAAATTCAAAGGCAAGCGCGTGGACATGGCCGTACACCAGCACCGCTTCCGCACATGGGAACTGGATCTCGATTAACCTACCAGAGCTTGCACTGCTTCTCCGGGGGCCGCACCATCGGATCTCCCACCTTGCAGTGGAATGCCTTGTGGAATTCCGGCACATTCTGCAGGGTGCCGATCGCGCGTTGGCGGTCGAGCGGGTGCGGGTCGGTCTTCAGGCGCAACTCCGCGTTCTCCGGCCGGAACTGCCGCGCCCAAATCCGTGCAAACGCCAGGAAAAATCGCTGCTCGCCCGTGTAGCCGTCGATCACCGGCGCGGTCTTGCCCTTTAAGGAGCGCTGATAGGCTTTGAACGCCAGCGTAACGCCGCCAAGGTCGCCGAGCGCTTCGCCTGTGACGAGCTTGCCGTTGTGTTTCGGCAGTCCGCCGCCTACTTCAAGCGTGTTGTACTCGTCGATGATGCACTGCGCCCGCGCGTCGAACTTCATGCGGTCCTCATCCGTCCACCAGTTGCTCAGCGAACCATCAGCCGCGTACTTCGAACCCTGGTCGTCGAAACCGTGGCCCATTTCGTGGCCGATCACCGCGCCGATGGCGCCGTAGTTAGCCGCATCGTCGGCATTCAGGTCGAAGAAGGGCGGCTGTAGAATGCCCGCCGGGAATGCGATCTCATTCTGCAACGGGTTGTAGTAGGCGTTTACCGTCGGCGGCGTCATGCCCCAATCGTTTCGGTCGAGCGGCTTGCCGATCTTCGCCAGTTCATACTGCCGCTCGGAAACGGACGCGGTGCGAACGTTATGGAAGTAGTCCTTGGGTGACACCTTCACGTCGGCATAATCGCGGAAGCGATCCGGGTAGCCGATCTTCGGGTAGAAGGCGTTGAGCTTCTTCACCGCGTTCGCTTTTGTCGATTCCTGTAGCCAGGTTGCGTCCTTTAACTCTTCGGCAAGCGTGGCGCGCAGGTTTTCCACGAGTTCCAGCATGCGGCGCTTGGCCTCCGGCGGAAAATGCTTCTTCACGAACACCTCGCCCAGCGCGTCGCCGAGCATGTTGTCGGTCATCGTCGCGCACACCTGCCATCGCGGCCGCTGCTCTTTTACGCCGCTCAGAACCGTCTGTTGAAATGCGAAGTCTTCATCTACGAAAGGCTTGGAGAGTTCCGTCGCGGCGTTCCGCGCCACCACCCAACGCAACCATGTCTTCCACTCCGAGAGGTCCGGTTTGGACATCTGCTGCTCAAACACTTCCAAAGCTTTGGGTTCACTCACAATGACGGTCGTACCGGCAGGGATGCGGTTGTTCGCCTCGAACCCCTTCCAGTCGTAGCTTGGATTCAGCTTCTGAAGGCTCTCCAAATCCAATTTGTGATAGGTCTTGTAAGGGTCCCGCCGTTCGACGCGAGTCAGCCTGCTCGCCGCCCGTTCCGTTTCAAACGCGAGTACGGACACGGCCGCTTCATCTGCCTTTGCCGCATCGTCTCCCAACAGTTGCAACATACGGGAAACATGCTGGACAAACTGCTTGCGGATCTCTGAGGATTTCTCGTCGCTATTGAGATAGTAGTCACGATCGGGCAGCGAGAGACCGCCTGGAAAGAGCCGGAGCACAATCTCGTCGGGTTTCTTGGGGTCCGGCGACGAAATCAGCCCGTAGATGCTCGCCGCTTGGGTTTTTTGCAGGTCGTTCAGCACCTTTGCCAGCTGCGTCTTTGTGACGATTCCCGCAATCGCTCTCAACTCAGGCTCGATGGGCTTCGCTCCCTGCGCATCGATCGTTGCCGTGTCGAGACAACTCGAGTAGAAGTCGCCGACCCTGCGTTCGCTCGATCCCGCGGGCGCTTTTGACGCAACAGCGGCATCCAGGATCGTCCGCAACCGTTCGCGGTTCGCCTCAGCCAACATGTTGAACGAACCCCAGTTGGGATACCGCGCCGGAATGGGGTTCTTTTCGATAAAAGTTCCGTTCGCGTAGCGATAGAAATCCTCGCAGGGTTTGCAAGTCTTATCCATGCCGTCTATGTCGATGCCGCTCTTAAGCGTGGTCGCCGGTTGCTGCGCCAGAAGGAGGGAACCGAGAAGGCTGAGTGCAGTTAGTTGTGATGGTTTCACATTCATTAGGTTAACCAATTGTTCATTAGACTCTCTACCTGCAAGTGGGTTTGGATATTCTTGTCGAGGCACTATTTATGCAGTATTTTCTCCTTCTCCTTTTCATCTCTCAATTGGCCGCGGAAGCGCCTCCGGCCCTCGTGGGAGACGGTTCACGAGTCACCTACGGCCGCGCCGGTGTGTGGGGAAAACTGGCTGTCGGCTTGTGGCCCCACCCGGGCGCATTGGATTTTGACGGCGACGGCGATCTCGACCTCATTGTCGGGTGCGCCGACCGCCCTTACAACGGCACTTACTTGTTCCGTAACATCGGCACGCAAGCCGAACCTCTGTTCGCACCCGCCGAACGTTTGGGTAAGGGCCTGAAGGACATGGTCGTCGCCGACGTCAATGGTGACGGAGCGCCCGACCTGGTGGTGAGCGGCGGTTACTACGACGACGTGCGGCGCAATCGAATGGAAAAGTACGTCGCCCTACCCATCGCGCGCGACTATCACGTTGGCCGCGACGATCTCTGGTTCCCCGTCGATTGGGATCACGACGGCCGCATCGATCTCCTCAACGGTGTCAGCGATTGGCGCGAGTACGGCTGGGACGATGCCTTCGACGCGCACGGCAAGTGGCAGCGCGGTCCCCTTCATGGCTTCGTTTATCTCTATCGCAATCTCGGAACCAACGCCGCCCCGCGCTACGCACCACCGCAGCAAATCGAGTCCGGCGGCAAGCCCGTCGACACCTACGGCAGCCCCGCGCCAAACGCCGTCGATTGGCTCGGTGACGGCAAATGGTCGCTCGTCACGGGCTCCTTCCTCGACTATGTCTCCCTGAATCGCGCTACCGCCAACGGCCTCGCTCCCGCCGAACGCATTCAAGCGGCCGGCAAGCCCCTGAAGATGGACCTCTGTATGATCCAGCCGCGGGTCGTCCAGTGGCACGCCGACGGGCGCCCGTCCTTGTTGATCAGCGAAGAAGACGGCACGGTGTCGCTGGTGGAGAACCTCGCCCCGCGCGGTCAGGAGCCGCGCTTCGCCGCGCCTCGTGCCCTTGTGCAACTCGATCCGTTCCTCAAGAGTGGCGCTCTCTCACGCCCCGTAGCCGCGGACTGGGACGGCGATGGCGACCTCGACCTCATCAGCGGAAACTCCGCCGGCTATATCCAGCTCTTCGAGAACACCGGTTCGCGCACGCGTGCCGAGTTTGTGGACCGCGGCTACCTGAAGGCGGCAGGCACCGTCATACGCCACATGGCCGGACCAAACGGCAGCATCCAAGGCCCAGCGGAAGAGAAGTGGGGCTACACAAACCCCTGGGTCGCCGACTGGGACCTGGATGGCCGCCCGGACCTTCTGGTGAACGACATCAAGGGCGAAATCGTCTGGTACCGCCGGGCCGCGAATGGCGAACTGGAGGCCGCACGCCCGATCGAGGTGGAATGGAAAGGTCCGGCACCCAAGCCCGACTGGATTTGGTGGGAACCCAAGGGTAAGCAGCTTCTTACGCAGTGGCGCACGACGCCGCGAGTTGTCGACTGGGACCGCGACGGCCTGCCCGATCTCGTCATGCTCAATCACCAGGGCTATCTCAGCCTGTTCCGCCGCGCGCGCATCGGCGGAGAACTCCGCCTGCTGCCGCCGGAGCGGATCTTCGTCGAACCCAGCGGCCGGTTCCTCAATCTCTCCGCCGGGCGCGCGGGCCGCAGTGGCCGCCGCAAAATTGACTTCGCCGATTGGGATGGCGACGGCGATCTCGATCTGATCACCGACTCCGATCAAGGCCCCGTCTGGTATCAAAACGAAGGTACCCAGCTAAGGCCCGTCATGCGCCTGCGAGGCCAGCTCGTCAGCGCGCCGCTTCCTGGACACAATCCCACGCCCAACCTCGCCGACTGGAACGGCGACGGCAAGCTCGACCTGATGATCGGCGCCGAAGACGGCTTCTTCTACTACTACGATCACAGCCGCCTTGCATTCGGAGCGCGATAATCTACCGCAAGCGCGAAGTACAGTATTCTGTTGGGGAACCTACTCCATGACCCGCCACAATCTCCCTATCGTGTTTGCCACCTTGTTGCTGGCAAACTGCAGTTCGCAACACGAACATAACAAGGCTGCCCCTTCCCCCATGACCATCACGAAACAGGCGTTCGGCTCCACCGGCGCCGGTGAAACCGTCGATCTCTACACTCTCAGCAACACCAAAGGCATGGAGGTCAAGGTTTCCACCTATGGGGCCGACGTGGTCTCGATCAAAGTGCCCGACAAGTCCGGCAAACTGGGCGACGTCGTGCTGGGGTTCGATTCGCTTGCCGGCTATCTGAAGACGAATCCGTATTTCGGCGCGATTGTCGGCCGGTACGGAAATCGTATCGCCAAGGGTGTGTTCACACTGGATGGCGCCACTTTCAAACTGGCGGTCAACGACGGGGCGAACCATCTGCACGGCGGGCTTCGCGGATTCGACAAGGCTGTTTGGTCGGCGAAGGAGATGTCCACCCCCGACGGCGTACGTCTCGACCTGAGCTACATGAGCAAGGATGGCGAAGAGGGCTATCCCGGCGAATTGAACACAACCGTTTCGTATACCCTCAGCGGCGAGAAGAACGAGTTGCGCATCGGATACGAAGCCATCACCACTAAACCCACTGTCCTGAACCTGACCAACCATTCCTACTTCAACCTCGCCGGCCAGGGTGAAGGCGACATTCTGAATCACTCCGTGACCATCATGGCCGACCGTTTCACGCCCGTCGACGCGGGCCTCATTCCCACCGGCGAATTGAAGCCCGTCGAGGGCACGCCGTTCGACTTCCGCACGCCGCACACCATCGGCGAACGAATTGACGCCAAGGATCAGCAGCTTGTGTTTGGCAAAGGCTACGACCACAATTTTGTCCTGAACAAGCACTCGGGCGATCTCGAAGTGGTGGCGCGAGTCACTGAGCCCACAACGGGCCGCGAGTTGGAGGTTCTGACCACCGAACCGGGCCTTCAGTTCTACACGGGCAACTTCCTCGACGGCACGCTTACCGGAAAAAGCGAGAAAGTGTACGGCCGCCGCAGCGCATTCTGCATGGAGACGCAGCACTTCCCGAACTCGCCCAACCAGGCGTCGTTCCCCAGCACCGTGCTTCGGCCCACTGAGCGCTATCGCTCCACCACGGTTTTTCGCTTCTCGACCATCCCATAGGGAACGAACGGCGGCGAGGAAACATTCAGATGAATCTCGAAGATGTCGCACGGCGGGCCGGCGTTTCCACGGCAACGGTTTCGCGTGTACTGAACAACATCGGCGTGGTGAAGGGTTCTACGCGCGCCAAAGTGCTGAAGGCCGTCGAAGAGCTCAAATACTATCCGAACATTCACGCGCGGGCCCTTGCCGGCGGCGCTTCCAAAGCCCTCGGCCTGATCGTCTCCAACGTCGAGAATCCGTTCTTCCTCGATATCTTCCGCAGCCTCGAAGACGAAGCGCACAGCCGCGGCTTTGAAGTGCTGATGGCCAATACGGACTACGATCCAGACCGCCTGGCCAAGAGCGTCCACCTCATGTTGGGCCGCCGCGTGGCGGGTCTCGCGCTGATCGTCAGCGAGATGGATTCCACGCTTCTGCAGGAGTTGCAGGATCGTAAGGTGCGCACCATGATCCTCGATGTCGGCCAGCCGCGGCCCTACATCACTTCGATCAAGACAAACTATTCGCGTGGCATGCAGCGCATCGCCGAATATCTATACAGTCTCGGCCACCGGCGCATGGCGTTCATCGGCCATCACACGTCGCTCGGTCCGCTGAGCGACCGCAAGCGCACATTTTCGCAAGTGATGGAGCATCTGGGCGGCGACGTCGTCTACACTACCATCGCCGACAGCGACGGTTTCGACGGCGGCCGCCGCGCCGTTCGCCAGCTTTACCATTCCGGGTTCAATCCCACGGCCATCCTCTGCGTGAACGACTTCATGGCCGTCGGAGTCCTGCGCCAGTTGCGCGAGATGAACATCGCCGTTCCTCATGACGTTTCAGTGACAGGCTTCGACAACATCCGGCTCTCGGAATTCCTGAATCCGGCGCTTACCACCGTTCACATCCCTCGCGAACAGATCGGCCGCCAGATCTTTGAGAGCCTCACCAGCACTGCGAGCGCCGAAGAATCGCCGCGCGAAGTCATCATCGATCCCGAATTGGTCGTGCGGGAGAGCACCGGCAGCGTTCGCGCGCTCTGAAGCCGGCATGCGCCGGGTGATCGCGCCCCGCGGCGGCCGATGGCGCGTGGAATTTACGGCCTACCACCACGGCCTACTACCACTTGCGTCCGGAGGTATCTCCGCCGAAAATGGTGCGCACCCAGGCATGTGGGAGAGTACAGGCCTCGCTGCAGCCACTAAGTTTCAGTACGGCGGCAAAAGTCGTCGATGAGGAACGAGTCTGCTCATCATGCTGTTCCGGCATCGCAACCTGGTTCTCGCTATTGGCGCATTCGCCGCGACGTCGGTCGCGGTGGTGGCTGTGGCCTCTCTGGCTCGACATGACATCGAGGCTCGCGATTCCACGCGTTTTCAAATGCGCGCTTCCCATGCCGAAGCCGTGCTGAAGGACGCCGTCGAGCGCTATTCCGGCTTGCTCGCACCGAGCGCTCCGTTGTCGCAATTGGCTGCCGCGCGCATGGACGAGCATCACGCGGAGCTCGCCGAAATATTGCTGCGAACGGGCTATTATCCTGGCCTTGGCGGCATGGCCATTTACGAAGACCGCCATGGACTGCCCGATACCACTCGCCCGCGATGGGCCTACGGCAGCCTTTCCGCGCCGTGGCCGTCCGGCAACGAAGGGCAGTCGTGGCTGGAGACCGCGCATAGTGCCGCATTATCTCCAGATGGAATGCGCGGCCGCATGGTGAGCTCCGCGCAATGCCGCGCCGCGCTCCGTTGTGGCATCGTCATCTTTCGCCCCTTGCGCGGTTCGCGGTCCGGCACGGGTGCTGACCAGTCCGGTTCCCCGGTAACCGGCTGGCTGCTGGTGAACATCGATCTCGATCCGCTGGTGGAAAGTCTGATTCCCGGACTCACCGGCGAAGCTATTCCTCGAATCCGGATGAACCTGTACTCGTCGCGTGCGGGAACGCGCAATCTGATTTATTCCAACATCCCGTCCGATCGGGAGCTGCCGCCTCCGCGTTTCCGGCGCGCCCTGGAATTGCGGTTCGCCGGCAGCAATTTGCTGTTCGAGTTCACCTCTACTCCCGCATTCGATGCCACCACGGACTGGAGCACGCTCAACGCCATCGCCTGGGGTGGCGCTTTGGGCACGCTGAGCATCGCCGGCTTCGTGTTCGTGTTGGCCTCCCGCCGCCAGGATGCGCTCAAGCTCGCCGAGGAGATGCGCCAAGCGTCGCTACGCAGTGAAGCCGACGCCCGGAATCTGATTGAAATCGCCAACCGCAGTCACGACATTTTCGTCGTTCTCGACGGCAACGGCTGCATCCGTTGGCTCAACGGCACCGCCGTCCGCCTCAGCCGCATGGGCCGCGACGAACTGATCGGCAGGAACATACAGGACGATTCCACTCTGCCCGGTTTGGTCCGCGGTGTCTGGCAACGCGCGCTGGCTGCCATGAGGCGCGGTGAATCGCACCGCTTTCAATGGCGCGACGACTCCGCGCCCACGGCCCCTTCGTACTGGGATATCGAATTTCAATCGATCCTCGGGCCCGGCCGGGCGGTGGAATCGGTACTCGTGTTCGGGCGCGAACTGAGCGCCGGCGAAGTTTCCCGCCAGATGCTGATTCGCGTGCAGCAGGCGGTGGATTCCTTGAGCGACGCCGTTTACATCACCGGGCCAAACCGCGAGCCGCTGTATTCGAATCGGGCCTTCGGCTCGCTTCTCAACCGGCTCGGCATCCCTTCCCACGACGGGCTATGCCTGCGCGACCACTTGAACGACCGGGAACGCGCCGACTCCATCTTGCTTGAATTCGAGCAGTCGGGCTACTGGAGCGGCGAGCTGACTTATCCCGGTACGGACGGCTCGAGCGTGCACCTCATGGTGTCTTCGCATCGCATCGAAGACGAGCGCCAGCAAAACCTCGGCACCGTCACCACGTTTCGCGACATTTCGGCGCGCAAGGTGATGGAAGAAGACCTGCGCCAGGCACGCGACGCGGCACTGCTGGCCTCGCATCACAAGTCGTCGTTCCTGGCCAATATGAGCCACGAGATTCGCACACCCATGAACGGCGTACTCGGAATGCTGCGCCTCATACGCGAAACGCCTCTCAACGTGGAACAGCGCGAATATGCCGACCTGGCCGACCGGTCCGCCGAGACGCTGCTTGCGCTTCTCAACGACATTCTCGATTTCTCCAAGATCGAAGCAGGCCATTTGCGCATCGAGCTGATCCCCTGCTCGCCCGTCACAGTTTTCCAAGACGTCTGCACTCTGATGCGCGTCACCGCTACAGCCAAGGGAATCGCATTCGAAACTACCGCCGATGAAAACATGCCCGCCGCTATGCTCACGGATCCCACACGGTTGCGCCAGGTACTCCACAATCTGTTGAGCAACGCCATCAAGTTCACCGAGTTCGGTTACGTGCATGCATCCTGCCGCCGCAGGCAAGACGCTATTTACTTTGAAGTCGCCGACACGGGAATCGGAATCGACCCCTCCCAAGCCGCGCACCTGTTCGAACCGTTCACGCAGGCCGACGGCTCCATGACACGCCGCTTCGGCGGCACCGGCCTCGGGCTGGCCATCTGCAAGGAATTGGTGGAACGGCTCGGGGGCGAAATTGGTCTCAGCCGCCGCGATGGTGGTGGCTCCGTTTTTTGGTTCACCATTCCACTCTCCTCCATCGTTACCGGCAACGAGCCGATTCCCACCCAAGCCTCGGCGAGTTGATAGCCTAAAACAACATGAAACGCGATTCCGCGCTGCCTGGCCGGCGCCAACTGCTTGTGTCGGCATTTGCCGCCCCCCTCTTGGCTCAGACCGAACGCCCCCTCTCTTTTCCTGGCAAGCGATCGATGCTGGTGCATAACGATTTCCCCGAGGATCTCGAATCGCCGGCGGATACTCTCCAGTCCTTTCTTACGCCGCTCGACCGCTTCTTCGTTCGCCAGCATATTCCCCGCCCGCGCGTGAATGCGGCCGATTGGCGGCTCGCCGTTGGAGGCACGGTCTCCACGCCACTCACGCTCTCGCTCGACGACCTGCGCAAACTGCCCCAACATAAACTTCCCGCTACGCTTGAATGCGCCGGCAACGGCCGCGGCTACTTCCGCCCGCGCCTGCCAGGCCTACAGTGGACCAAGGGCGCCGTGGGTACGGCCGAATGGGCCGGACCGCGCATCGCCGATCTGCTGCAGCGCGCGGGCATGGATTCGAAGGCCACGTACGCCGACTTCGACGGCGCCGACATGGGCGCGGGCCAGACGCCCGATTTCATCCGCTCCATTCCGATGCGCAAATGCATGCATCCCGATACGATCCTCGCCCTCACGATGAACGGCGAACCCATACCAGAGATCCACGGCTTCCCCGCGCGCCTCATCGTCCCCGGTTGGGACGGCGCCAGTTGGGTCAAGTGGGTCACGCGCATCACAGCCTCGCCGGAGCCGAGCAAAGGCTTCTACTTCGCTACGGCATACCGCTATCCGAAGCTGCCCGTTGCGCCGGGCGCGGCCGCCAAGCCCGAGGACATGGAAGCTATCGAAGCAATGCCCGTGAAGTCCATCTTCACCAAGCCCGCTGCCGGCACTCCATCCGAACCCGCGCGCTTTCCCGTGGGCCGCGTAGCATTGACCGGCCTCGCATGGTCTGGTGAAAACAAGATCGCCCGCGTCGAAGTCTCGTCCGACGGCGGCGCAAGCTGGCTCGATGCCGCGCTGGGCCGCGAGAACTTCCGTTATGCCTGGCGCCTGTGGCAGTTTGAATGGACACCGCCCGGACCCGGCTACTACACCCTTTGTGTACGCGCCACCGATTCGGCCGGGCGCATGCAGCCCATCGAAGCGGCGTGGAATCCCAGCGGCTATTTGTGGAACAGTATCGAGCGCATCGCCGCTCTGGTGGAGGCCTAAACCATGCGGATTTTCCTCTTCTTGGCAGCAGCCCTTCAGGTCCACGCCGCCGACCCCACGCTCATCGCCAAAGGCGCGGCCGAAGAGCGTAAAGCCTGCGTGGGTTGCCACAGCCCGCGCATCAGTTCCACGCAACGGCTCTCCCGTGGGGGCTGGGAACGCGAGCTCGACAAGATGGTGCGATGGGGCGCCAAGATCGGCGACCGCGAAGCGCTGCTCGCCTACTTGGTCGACAACTACGGTGACGACAAACCTGCTACACCGCTCCCGCGCTCCACCGATGCCTCGCACAAGTGAGCCATGTCCGGCCTCACCGATCTCGAACGCCAGTTGCTCACGCGCATGGAAGCGATCGCCGGCCAACTCCCCTCGCTTCCCGATACCGCACTCGACGAACCTCTTCGCGAGTTCTTCGGGCTTCTACAGCAAGTCGGCGATTTCGCCCGCGTGCCTTCGGCGCGACTGCTGGAACAAGCCGCGCAGCGAAGCGATTACCCCACCACACAAGTCCGCCTGTACCATGCCAGCGCGCGATTGGAGATTCCACCTCCCACTCCCGCGGTCCGTCCCGAGCCATGGGAGTTCGCGCCCGGCATGCGCGTGCGTGTCAAACGGGAGTTTACCGATTTCGATGGCCAGGTGATTCCCGCCGGCTCCGTGCTCACCTTCCGAAGCGGAAGCTACTTCCCCTACGACGGTGGACACACCTGGCAGTTTGACGGCCGCACCGTGCGCCTCGCTGAAATAGCCGATCAGGAGGACATCATCGAGAACCGCAGCGGCGCGTGATTCGAGCGAATCGGCTAGCCCGCCTGCTGCACCGTCAGCTCTCGAAAACCCACCAGCTTCACGCCCGTTTCGTCGATGGCTTTAGCCACGAGCGGCGAGGTCAACGCTTCCAACTCCTGCTCGCGGCTTTCCTTCAAACGAGTCGGCGCCGCCCGCAACTCCTCGCCCAGTTTCCCTGGGTGGCACATGAACTCGGTCAGCCCGTCCGGCAGGTGATGAATCAATTCCGCCAGCTGCGCGGCGCGAAACCGGCCCGTCATCTGAAAACCCGCGAAGTGATCGGTCGACCGGCAACCGTTCTGTTCCAGCACCATTTCGAATCGCTTCCGGATGAACTGGATGCCTCTGGAACTGGTCTTTACCACCCAGGGCACTACGATGCGCGACGCTTCGCCGCCCGGCATCGCCAGATCGAACGGCCGCCGTACCCAGGGAATCTCGAACTCGCCCGATAACCTCGCCAGCGCATCAAGCACCGGTGGAAAGAGGTGCGTATGCTTGTGCGTGTCCATGTGGACCGGCTCAAGGCCCGTGTCCAGAATCCGCATCACCTGAGCACGCAGCTCCGCGTAAGGCTGCAGCAGTCTTGCCGTGATCGCCGCCATCATCTTGGTGACGGACCCCGGTAAATCTTCGCCTGGACGCAGTAGCGACTGCCCGCCCACCAGAACGAGGTGGCAACCCACATCCAAATCGGGATTGTCTTTCGCCAACTCCACCGCGTGGCCAAACGCCGTCCCGTTGGCCATGATCGTGGCCGCGGTCAGAATGCCCTTTTGGTGCGCCTCGACAATTCCCTCGTTCACGTCGCGTGTGAATCCGAAATCGTCGGCGTTCACCACCAGGCGCCTCATGCGGTCCTCCTCTTCCCCTCGGCCCCCGCTCGCGCCTGGGCCGCGCAGGCGGCGCGGCTAGCGCCTCAGTTGTGTGCGGTCAAATCAAAAGATGCTCAGCTTGATCGCGAGAAACTTCTTTGGATTCGCGCGGAAGTCTTTCATGAAGGAGTTCATCTCGCGGGTGAAGCCGTTCATCGACTCATACAGCTGCGGGTTCACAACCAGCTGCCCCAAGGTGCCCTGGCCGCTGTTGACCTTTTCCATCAGCGAGTCCACTTTGCCCATCGTCGCGAGCAACTGCTTGTGCAGTTCGTCGCTCTTGAGCAGCTTTCCCGCCGTCCCCTTGCCTGAGTTCAAATCCGCGAGCAGTGTCTTGATTTCGGCATTGGTCTTGCGCAGTTCTTCATAGAGCGCCGGGTCTTTCAACAATTTGCCAGCCGTACCCTGGCCCTGTTCCAGGCCGTCGAGCAAACCGTTCACGCGGTGCAGCGATCCGCGAATGTCGGTGTAGAGCGCATCGTCATTCATCAACTTGCCGATCGTGCCCTTGCCCGAATTCAGCGTGGACGTGATTTGCCGCGCCTCGAGCACCGTACCATTCAGATTCTGGTAGAGCGCATCGTCGGTAAGCAGCTTGCCGATCGATCCCTTGCCGGATTCCACGAGGCTGATGATCGCGTCGATGCGCTTCAACATGCCCTGCAGCGATGCGAGCACGGTGTAGCCTTGCTGCACCACGTCGTCGAAGTCGGTGGTATCGAGCGCCTTCACTTCTGTGTTCGGCTTGATGGCATCGTCTAATTTCCCGCGCTTGATGTTGATGTACTTGCTGCCCAAAACGTTGGCGGCGGCGATCATCGCCTGCGAGTCGGTGGGCATGCTGGGAAGAAAAGTCTTATCCACATGCAGCGTCACTCGCACAACCCGCCGCTCATCGCTCTGTCCACTGAGTTCCACCTTCTCCACGGCGCCAATCAAGATGCCGTTCAGCCGGACGTCGGCGCCTTTGGTGAGCGCGGCCGAATCGCTGAGATAGGTATACAGTGTCACCTTATCGGAGAAAAACGAGGTCGAACCTGTAATGAGAAAAACGAGGACGCCCAGAAGCAGCATGGCTACCAGGGCCATCACTCCGACCTTCAATTCCGCCCAGGCTACTTTTTTTGCTGATGGCATTGGCTACTCTTTCCATCTTCTCGCGAACTGCGAGATATATTCATCGGTCGACGATTCCAGCTCTTCCTGCGAGCCTTCAAATACCTTACGTCCTTCGCCCATTACGACAAAGCGCGTGCGGGCGGCGCTACAGTCTCCATGCGCCGGCTTCAGCTCTCCGCGCTCGGCATCCCAAACATAGTTGGCCAGCAGGTGGCCGTCCTGATAGCGGTGCGTGGCCAGCGCCGTCGCTGTCTGGCGCGTGTCGCGCTCCTTGGCCACCAGCGCCATGATCGTGGTAGCCGTAATCGGGTCCAGTCCCGCCGTGGGCGAATCGTACAGCACCAGCTGCGGCCGCGTCACGACGGCGCGGGCAATTCCCACGCGCCGCCGCATGCCGCCCGACAACTCGCTCGGAACTTTATTCAAAGTGTGCCCTAACTCCACAAACTGCAGCGCTTGCTCCACGCGCGTATGGACCTCATCCGGCGGACACTGTACCGCCTTGATATTCTCCAGCGGATAGCCGACGTTTTCTTCGATGGTCATCGAATCGAACAGGCCGCCCTCCTGGAACAGGATGCCCATGCGGGCCCGCGCATCCATCCACTCGCGTTCTGGCGCCGACGTCATATCCTTGCCGAAGACGAACACTTTCCCTTCGTCCGGTGTGATTAGTCCCAGCGCAATTTTCAAAAGAACGGTCTTTCCGCTTCCCGCCGCTCCTTGAAAGACGCACGTCTCGCCGCGCCGCAGCACGAAACTTACACGATCCAACGCCGTGTTCGACTCAAAGCGAAGGGTCACCTCGTCCAGCCGTAAAACCTCGGCCGGTTGTCCCCCATTCGAATGCGTGTCCATCGTCGCCATAGGCTACTTAAGGTTGATGAAGAACTGTCCGATGAACAGGTTCAAGACAAAGACCCACACGATGGAGGTCACCACGGCCGCTGTTGTCGACCGTCCTACGCCCTGAGCGCCGCCACTGGTAAACATGCCGTAGTAGCAGCCCACCAGCGCAATCACCTGCGCGAAGATGAACGGCTTGAGCAAACCTTGCAGAATGTCGTCGTACTGGAGCGCCTGGTGCGCACTCGACCAGAATTGCTGGCCGGTTGTCAGGTGGAGCGCCATCACGGCCATGATGTAGCCGCCGAGCAGGCCAATGCCGTCGGCCAGAATCGTAAGCAGCGGTTGCATGATGGCGGTGGCCACCAGTCTCGGAGTGACCAGCTTCTGTGCGGGATCGGTTCCCAGCGCGCGCATGGCGTCGATCTGCTCCGTCACCTTCATCGACCCCAGTTCGCTGGCCATGCCCGACGCATTGCGTCCGGCTACGGTGACGGCCGTCAGCACAGGTCCCAGTTCGCGCACAAGAGAGATGGCGACAATCTGCCCAACCTCACCGCTGGCGCCATACTGATTCAGCGCGCGTGACATTTGCAGCGTGATCGTGGCGCCGCTGAAAAAGCCCGTCAACAGCACGATAGGCAAGCTTCCGACACCGATGACATCCATCTGGATGAAGATGTCGTCCAGGTAACGTGGAGTGCGAAAGAGATTTGCGTAGCCCCTGCCGCTGAGGACAACGAAATTCTGCAGCGCCAGAACTTGTAATTTCAGCCAGTCGAGCAAGTCTCCCCCATCTCGGCCCTACAAGCAACCCGCCAGCCGCCCCGAAGGGAAATTACCATTCTCCGCAACTGGATGCACGGTCTTCCGATGCTACCATACAGTCGTTCACGTTCCTTAGTCATGAAGGGTTTGACCGACATCGACGGCATCCTCGTCGGGCACGCCTCGCCCCGCGACTCGCTCACCGGCTGCACCGCCATCCTATGCGAAGCGGGCGCCGTCGGCGGCATCGATATTCGCGGCTCGGCCACGGGCTCGACCGAATGGCAAGTGCTCGCTCCCGATCACGTCACAGACCGCGTTCACGCCATCTGCCTCGCCGGCGGAAGTGCATTCGGCCTCGAGGCCGCCTCTGGCGTTCGCAACTTCCTTGCCCGCAAAGGCGTCGGTTTCCCCACGCGGGCTGGCGTGGTTCCCCTCGTACCAGGCGCGATTCTTTTCGATCTCGCTCTCGCGAAGAAGGGTGTGCTTCCCAATCGGGAACTCGGCGAAGCAGCGGCAAAGGCCGCAACAAACGAGGCAGTTGCGGAGGGAAACGTCGGTGCCGGTACGGGTGCATCCGTAGGCAAGCTCTTCGGAATGAACCGTGCGATGAAGGCCGGCATCGGCTCGTCCACTGTCTGGCTCGACGGGCCCTTCGCCGGTGTCCGCGTCTCGGCTCTCGCCGCCGTGAACGCATTCGGCGACGTACTCGATCCCGAGTCCGGCCACATTCTCGCCGGCGCGCGGACCGCACCCACCTCCCGCGACTTCGCCGATACGGCCGCCTCAATGATTCGGGGGGCTCACCGCGCCGCCACCCGCGATCAACAAGGCCAGAACACGACACTGGCTGTCGTTGCCACGAATGCCCGGCTGAACAAGGTTCAGGCCACCAAACTCGCGCAGATGGCAAACGCCGGCTTCGCCCGCGCCATCGCTCCCGCCTGGACCACGTTCGATGGCGATGTCACTTTCGCTTTGTCTTTGGGTACCGTTGAGTGCGACCTCGTGGCTCTGGGCGCCGCTGCCGCGCAAGCGCTAACTCAATCGATAGTTCGCGCGGTCCAGTTGGCTGCTCCCTTGGGCGGCCTCCCAGGTTTGCTCATCAACCGCTGACTGATCCTGCCAGTCAAACGTTACACCCTCCTTTATCCGTTTGACTTCAATCTGATATATACTCTACACACAGAGGTTAGCCACGTTGCGTATAGCCAAGTTGTTCGCACTTTGTGTGTCAATTCTCGCGCTGAGTCCCCAAGTCTTTGCTCAGTCAGCCACTGCGGAACTAGTCGGCACAGTTGCCGATTCGTCCGGAGCCGGTATCCCCAAGGCCAAAATCGTCATCACCAATTCCGCCACCAACACGGTGATTCGAGAATTGGAATCAGATTCCGCAGGCGCTTACATCGCCACTTTCATTCCTCCAGGCGCCTACACGCTGTCTGTAGAAGCCTCCGGTTTTCGTAAGCTCGTACAAACCGGCGTCACGCTTGAGACCAATCAGCGTGCCCGAATCGATCTCAGCTTGCAAGTCGGACAGGTGAATGAAACCGTTGAGGTTTCCGCAACCACCCCGCAGCTCGAAAGCCAGTCGTCTTCGCTCGGCGCAGTCATCGGCACGAAGTTCGTCAGCGAGCTCCCTCTCAATGGCCGCAACTTCGTCCAACTTGCGATCCTGTCCCCCGGCGTCAATGGCACCGGCTTCAGCGTCGGCGGCACCATTATGAGCGGTACCCGCCCCGATGATCGCCGCCCCGGCTCGGAAATCTTTTCCAACGGCAATCGTGAAAACTCCAATAACTTCCTCTACGACGGCATCGACAATAACGACCGCCTCACGCTCAGCATCGTGCTCCGTCCCGGCGTCGAAGCCATCCGCGAGTTCAAAGTTCAAACGAATATGTTCTCCGCCGACCAGGGCCGCAATTCCGGCGCAGTCGTCGACGTCATCTCCAAATCCGGTACCAACGACATTCATGGCAGCGTGTTCGAGTTCCTTCGCAACTCCGCCATGGACGCCCGCAGCTACTTCAACACCAAGGGCACTACGTTCCCGCCGTTCCGGTTTAATCAATTCGGCTTCTCGCTCGGCGGACCCGTATTCATTCCGAAGGTCTACAACGGCCGCAACAGAACGTTTTTCTTTGTCGACTACGAAGGCTACCGCCGCAACATCGTCAACAGCTTGAACACCAGTGTGCCTACGCTGGCCATGCGCGATGGCGACTTCTCCGGTTCGGGCGTCAACATCTTCGACCCCCTCACCAACGTCACCAGCGCTTCCGGCGCCGTTACCCGCACCCCCTTCGCCGGCAACCGTATTCCATCGAACCGCTTCGATCCGGTCACCGCGAAACTGATCAAGGCCTATCCCGCGCCGCAAACGACCGCGTTGTTGAACAACTATCTCGCCAATCTCAATCTGACTCAGAAGTGGAATCAGGGTGACGTCCGAATCGATCACCAGATCTCGCCGAACGATAACTTCTTCGCCCGCTTCTCCATTCAAAACACCGATACCACCGCACCCTATACCTTCCCGAAGGTACAGATTCCCGGCATCTCGCAGCCCATCGGCATCGGCAATGAGGACTCCTTCGCAGGAACCGCGGCCAACCCGACGCGCCACATCGTCGCGAGCTATGTGAAGGTGATCTCGCCGCGGCTTGTGAACGACCTGCGCGTCGGCTTTAACCGTTTCGCGCTTGACTACGTCTCCGAGGGCGCCGTGATTGGCGGCACGCTCGGCAATCAACTAGGTGTGCCCAATTCCAATACCCACCCGCAGCAGAGTGTGTTGCCCATCTTCAGCCCGGCCAACTATACCGGCATCGGCCACTCGCGCTCGCTGCCCATCTTCCGCCGCATCAACTCTTTCCAATACGGCGACAACATGACCTATACGGTGGGCGCCCACACCCTGAAGTTCGGCGCTCTCTTCATCCGCCGCCAGGTCACCGAGTACCAGACCAACCGCGGCAACGGCCGCTTCAACTTCTCGCCCGCGTTCACCGATGGCCGCTCGGTCAGCGGTGGTGGCCAATCCATGGCCACCTTCCTTTTGGGCTACGCCAACCTGATCGAGCAGGACTTCACGCTCGCCTGGACCGGCCAGCGCGGCTGGGAAACCGGACTCTATTTTGCTGACGACTTCCGCGTGACGAAGAACCTCACGTTGAACCTCGGCATCCGCTGGGAGAATTACACTCCCTACACCGAAGTGGCCGACCGCATCGCCCGCTTCGATCCCGGCACGGCCACCGTACTCGTGGCTGGACGCGACGGCGTCAGCCGCACCACCGGTATTAACGGCGACTACAAAAACTTCGCTCCGCGCATCGGCTTTGCCTATTCGGTCAGCTCGCACACCGTTGTGCGCGGCGGCTACGGCCTCTTTTACAACCCCAACGGCAACGGCGGCGCGCTCATGCGCCTCTTCCGCCACATGCCCTTCGGGCCCATCTATAGCGTTTCGCCCGGCGACATTACCCCGGCGACCCGCGTAAGCGACGGCTTCCCGGCCCCGCCCACGGTCAACTTCGATTCGGTGAAGAATCCCACCGGCGGCGTCATCGGCGTCGATCCTAATTTCACCGCCGCGCGCGCGCAGCAGTACAACATCGGCGTGCAGCATGAAATCGCCCCGTGGCAGTTGATCATCAAGGCCGCCTTCGTCGGAAACCTCGGTAGCCGCCTCGGCACCACCTACGATCTGAACCAGCCCGACCTCGGCTCCGCCGCCGTCAACACGCGCCGTCCGTTCTATGCCACACGGCCCCTTCTGCAAGGCGTCACCTGGGCAGTCTCCGACGGCGAAAGCAACTACAACGCCCTCCAACTCACCGTCGACAAGCGCCTCTCCTCGGGCCTCAGCATGTTGCTCGGCTACACCTGGAGCCACGGCATCGATAACGTCGCCAACGATTTTGGCGGTGGAGTCGGTACCCCGCAATTCCGAGGCTGCCGCTTCGATTGCGAGCGCGGCAACGGCAACGTCGATATCCGCCACCGCCTGACGCTCAGCTACACCTATAACCTGCCCTTCGGAAAGGGCCGCGCGTATGCCAACACCGGCATCGCCCGCTGGGTCATCGGCGACTGGCAGCTCAACGGCATCACCACGATGCAGACCGGACTTCCGTTCACGCCCGGCCTGTCGAACGCCAATACCAATGGTTCCGGCGGCAGCCGTCCCGACCTCGTGGGCAACCCCGAAGTCGCCGACAAGACGCTCCAGAAATGGTTCGATCCGGCCGCCTTCGCCCGGCCGAACGAAATCCGCTTCGGCAATTTGGGCCGCAACACCCTCTATGGCCCGGGCCGTATCAACTTCGATACATCGCTCTTCAAGGACTTCTTCTTCAAGGAATCCCTGAAACTGCAATTCCGCGCTGAGGCGTTCAATCTGTTCAACACGCCGCAGTTCGGCCAGCCCAACGCCAACATTGGCGCCTCCAATGCCGGCACCATCACCAGCGTAGTGGGCAACCCACGCCAACTCCAGCTGGCTCTTCGCTTGCAGTTCTAATAGACCCGACCGCCGGGCACGGACGCCCGCGCCGGCCACGGCGGTTGGTTCACCATAGCTCGCGGGCTTGAGGGGTGCTTTCGCACATAGAAGGAATCAGACTATGAGAAAAATGTTGTTCTCTCTCTTGCTGTGCCTCCTAATGTCGGGGACTATGTTTGCCCAGACATTTGGAGACATCTCCGGCGAGGTCCGCGACCAGTCCAGCGCAGTCATCGGTGGAGTCGCCGTTTCACTAACCAACGTCGGTACGAACGCCACGCGTACGACGGCAACCAATGATCAGGGACTTTTCGCGTTCCCTGCCTTGCAGCCTGGGCAATACACGCTCAAGGCCGAAAAGCAGGGCTTCAAATCCTTCAGCCGCACCGGGATTGTGGTGGAAGTTCAGTTGAGCGCCCGAATCAATATCGATATGCAGGTGGGCTCGGTCTCTGAGTCCATCGAAGTCTCCGCGCAGGCCGCCTTGCTCCAAAGCGAGAACGCCACGGTCGGAACGGTTATCGACAACAAGCGAATTCTCGAAATGCCACTGGCCGGCCGCAACGCTTTCAACCTCGTTGCCATCGCGCCCAATGTGAGCTTCGGCTTCCCCTCAGCCGGCCAAGCAGGTTCGCGTCAGGGCGGCGTCCGCGCCGACCAGTCGATCTCTGTCGGCGGCCAGCGCCCCCAGTACAACCGGTACACCCTCGACGGCGTGGAAAACACGGATCCGAACTTCAACACCTTCGTCGTGCTCCCCAGCATCGACGCACTACAGGAGTTCAAGGTTCAGACAGGCGTCTATCCGGCTGAATTCGGCCGCGGTGCGACGCAAATCAATATGTCCACCAAACCGGGCTCGAACGATTACCACGGTACTCTGTTCTATTTCCTGCGCAACGACAAGCTCGATGCCAAAAACTACGCCTTCACCACCGCCCGCCCGCCGAAGGATCCCTTCAAGTGGAATCAGTTCGGTTTCACCATCGGTGGTCCGATCACGATTCCGAAAATCGTCAACGGCAAGAACCGCCTCTTCTTCATGACGAACTATGAGTGGTTCCGCCAGCGCCGCCAGGTTCAGTCAGTCAGTACGGTTGCCACCGCTGCCATGCAAGGCGGCAACTTCAATGAACTGGTCGGCCTTCCTACGTCCAATGCCAAGCAGACGGGCGGCATCTACGACCCGCGAACCCGCACCGTGTCCAATAATGTCGCCACAGCGCTTCCGTTCGCCGGTAACGTGATTCCCACCTCACGCATCGACCCCACCTCGAAAAAGTTCCTCGAGTTCTACCGGACCCCAACTCTGAACACCCCGAACCTGGCTTCCAATTTTGTTCAGTCACAAGGCCGCCCCATCAACCGCGATCAGTTTATCGGCCGCTTCGACGTAGTCGAAAG
Organism: Acidobacteriota bacterium; assembly: GCA_040007195.1. Classification (GTDB taxonomy): domain Bacteria; phylum Acidobacteriota; class Terriglobia; order Bryobacterales; family Bryobacteraceae; genus JAFLBB01. The sequence goes on from JBDTVQ010000015.1 coordinate 28,781, forward strand.
CTCCAATTCGCAGTGGTCTGGCCGCTACAGCTGGGGCGACGAGAATCAGGCGAACGAATCCTTGAATCTCAACGGCACCAAAATCGTTACCAACTTCAAGCAGTACATGGTCTCCAACACCCGCGTGCTGTCTTCAAGCATGGTGAACGAGGCTCGCTTCGGCTACACGAAGTTCTACAACACGAATGGCCCGGAGCTGGCATTTACTCGCGACGTCGTCAGCGAACTGTCGATCCCCGGCCTCAAAGGCGGGCCTCCAGTGCAATGGGGTATTCCCAGCGTCGGATTCTCAGGGGTTTGGGACGGTTTCGGAAACGACTCCGAGGGTCCCTACGAGAACAACAACTCCTACATGCAGTTTGTCGACAACTTCTCGATCATCCGGGGCAAACACTCCTTCAAGGTCGGCGGCGAAATCCGCCAGGACCATTACAACCAGATCGGTAACCAGTTCGCCCGCGGCGCTTTCACCTTTATTCGCAACGCCACGAATAATCCTTCGGTCTCCGGTCGCACTGGTGATCCGGTTGCCGATTTCCTCCTCGGTGAAGTGTTCCAGGGCGAAGCTGCGGTCCAGATCGCACAAGCCAAGTTCCGCTCCACTGGCTTCGCTCTCTACTTCGACGACGTTTGGAAAGTGTCCAACAAAATCACGGTCAACTTTGGCCTCCGCTATGAAATGACACCGCCGTGGGAAGACCAAACCGGCACGCTGTTTAATGGCATCGTGCCCCAGGACATTTTCCCCGACCCGAACAACCCCGTCATCACCGATACGAGCCGCCACCCCTACTTCCTCCGTCAGGGCGCGTCGCGTCAGAACTGCTTCGAAGGCATCGCCATCGGACGATGGCTGCCGACAGACGGCTACACCCTGGATGTCAGATGCGATGGTTCGTTGGGTAATCGCCTCGTTGGAGTCGACAAGAACGACTTCGCTCCGCGGTTCGGCGTATCCTTCTCGCCGACAGCGAAGTGGGTTGTCCGTACCGGTGCTGGTTACTTCTACTCGCAGGACAGCGGCAACCCCCGCTTCGACATGGCCCGCAACCTTGCCGGACGCGGCCGCAACAACTCCAACCCCACGATCCCGGACCTTCGTTGGGCCAACTCCCTCGGCGGCGGCGGACTGAGCGCTTCCTTGCCTGCTCAACCCTATTCGTTCGCCAACCCCTACGACCGGCGTACGCCCTACGCCATCCAGTACATGCTCAATGTCCAGCGCGAACTGGGCGGCGGCGCCGTACTTGAAGTAGGCTACCTTGGCAGTGTCAGCCGGCATTTGGAAGCCCTCCGCGCGATCAATGAAGCGGTGCCGTCTTGCGGCGCCCTTCCTAACGCGTCTGATCCTAATTACGCTCGCTGCCTGGCGGATCCATTGCGCGGCCGGTCACTTTCGCAAAAACGTCCCTTCCCCGAATTCGGCCGTATTCAATTGGTCGATAACGGCGGAACGGGTAACTACAACTCGCTCGGCACTAAGTTCACCAAGCGCTACTCCAAGGGCTTGACGACGTTGGTCAGCTACACCTGGGCGAAGTCGCTCGACACTTCGACCTCCATTCGTACGCTAGGCGGTGACACCCTGTTCCCGCAGAACAGCTACTGCCGAGCTTGCGAATACGGCCGCTCCACCCACGATGTCCGCCACCGCTTGGTTGCGTCGACTATCTGGGATCTGCCATTCGGCAAAGGCCGCCAATTCAATATTGAGAATCCGTTCGCGAACGCCATCGCCGGCGGATGGAAGACGACCTCGATCTTGACCCTGCAAACGGGCTTTGCGCAAACAATCTCCAATGGTCTGGATACCTCCGGTACCGGTGGGCTGTTTGATCGTCCCAACGCCACCGGCCAGGACCCCGATCTGCCGCGCGGCCAGCAAGACCCGCAAAGGTTCTTCAACACGGGCGCTTTCGTTGTAAACAACATTGGCCAGTTCGGCAATGTGGGCCGCAACACGCTCACAACGCCGGGCGTGATCGGCTGGGACTTCTCGATTCTGAAGGACTTCCCCATTAAATCGGAAACGCGCTTTCTACAGTTCCGCTTCGAAGCGTTCAACTTCCCGAATCACCCCAACTGGAATAATCCTGACGGTAACGTAAGTTCAGGAAATTTCGGACGCATTACCAGCACACGCAGCAACATGCGCCAACTGCAGTTCGGCCTCAAGCTGAACTTCTAGCATTCGCCCGGCACTCCGCCGGTTTGCAAACGGCCTCTCATCCACGGATGGGAGGCCGTTTCGTTTTATTGAGGCCGTCGCTTACAGATCGCGGAAGCACTCGCTCGCCGGCGGCGCCTGCGGAATGTCGCCAAGGTCCTTCAGCTGCGACGCCAGCGTGTCCCATCGCTCCTTCGTCATCTTGCCCAACGGGCTCGACTCGATCAGCGATTTCTGCGCTTCGGCGATCTCCGTGTAGTTGGCCATCTCCATCGTCGGATTCAGAGCATGCATCTTTTCATTCGTCGATGCCGCGCCATCCAAATAGGCGCGCCAGCCTTCCCTCGCCGCCTCCGCCATGCTCTTGGCCATCTCAGGACTCTTGCGCAACAGGTCTCCACTGGCAGCCAAAACCGTCGTGTAGGGGTTGTAGCCGGTGTCGGAGATCGGGAACACCTTCACGTCCACGCCGCGCCGTTTCGCCTGTAGCGGCTCCGCGATCACGAAGCACTGCTGCGCGAATTTCTCATCGTTGAGAAACGCCGTCAGATCGCCGCCCGGCGATGGCACGACTTTGACTTTGTCGAACCCGAATTTCTTCTGCAGGAAGCGTGAATACGGCAGCCCGCTCTGAATGGCCAGCGTGCCTTCCTTGAATACATCGCCAATTGACTCCAGCTTCCGCGAGCCGTGCGCCATGATGCCCATCGGGTTGTTCTGATACACGGCAAACAGCGCGACAACGTCGTTCCCCTTCGCCCGCGCCAGCAGAATCTCGTCCGCCGACACGATGCCGAACTCAGTCGACCCGGCGCCCAACATCTGCACCGTCGGCGTGCCCGCGCCACCCGGCAGGATCTCCACATCCAGCCCGTGCTTCTTAAAGTCGGCCGCATAGAATCCGCCAAATTCGGGGTCGGGCTTCCAGTTCAAGGCCAGGCGAATTTTCGACGTTTTGCCACATGCGGCCAGCAGGCCCGCCGCAGGCAGAATCTTCGCAAAGCTTCGGCGCGTCAGATGCATGCTACTGATTATGCGTGATCTCGGCCGCCCACCGGCGCCTAGCCTTGCTCGGATGCGTGCCAGCGCCGCAGAGCCACGCGGCTGAGCACGTTGATGAAGCCGAACAGCGCCAGCCCCAACGCCGAAGCCAACAGAACGGCCGCAAAAACCTTGTCCGTCCGCTGCTGCGTGCGGGCGACATCAACCACGGATCCCAAACCCTGCCCGCCGATGAACTCACCGACAATAGCCCCGATCACTGCCAGCCCTCCCGCAATGCGAAGGCCCGTCAGCACCTGAGGCAGCGCCGCGGGAAACCGCAGCTTCCACAGCGTAGCCGACGGCGACGCGCCGTAGAGCCGGAACAGATCGCGCAGCGCCGGATCGGTGGAGAGAATGCCGGTCAGCGTGTTGGCGATCACGGGGAATATCGAAACGATAAACGCCGAGGCCACCACGGTCCGCATGCCATAGCCAAACCAAATCACCAGCAGCGGCGCGATCGCGATGATCGGCACCGTCTGGAAGAATACCGCATACGGGTAGAACGCCCGTTGAATCGCACGCGACGAAGCGAGGAAAATCGCAATCGCCACGCCGCCCACCGCGCTCAACCCGAAGCCCAGCAGCGCGCCCGCCGACGTCTTCATCAGCGCCGCGAACAGTTCCGGCCAGTCATGCACCATCGTCTCGAAGATCGCGCTCGGCGGCGGCACCAGGAAAGCCTTTATCCACCCCCCTCGCACCAGCGCCTCAACTGCGAGCGTGACGACCACGAATGGTATGAGAGCCGGAATCGCCTTGCGCATCGCTAGTCCTCCTCCTCCATCGCGCCTAGCAAGCCCTGCATCTCTTGGGCGAGTTCCGCGCTTAAGCGAAGATCGTTGTCGCGCAGCCGGGGCAACTGCAACCGCCGGTCCAGCTTGATGCCACACTTCCTACGTGTCAGCACCACCGCGCGGTCGGCGAGAAACGCCGCTTCCGTGATCGAGTGCGTCACAAAGATCACTGTCATCCCATGCTCGATCCACAATTCGCGCAGCTTCACGTCCAGGCGGAATCGCGTAATCTCATCGAGTGCCGCGAACGGTTCATCCAGCAGCAGCAATTGCGGCCCGGTCACCAGCGCGCGAGCCAGCGACACGCGCATCCGCATCCCGCCCGACAGTTGCGACGGGTAGAGTCCTTCGGCTTCGCCCAACCCCACTTCCGCGAGGGCACGGCTTGCCCGCGCTACACGTTCGGCTCGATCCACACCCATCAACTCCAGAGGCAGCGCGGCATTCTCGTTCACCGTTCGCCACGGCAGAAGATTCGCATCCTGGAATACGTATCCCGTTTGGAACTTCACGCCCTGGGGTTCGATCACCAACGTTCCGCCGTTTGGTGTATCCAGTCCCGCAATGACGCGCAGCAGCGTAGACTTCCCGCAGCCCGACGGCCCGAGGATCGCAAGAAATTCGCCCCTTGCGACATCCATCGTCATGTCCTCGATCACGACCCGCTCGCCAAACACGCGCCTGACGTGTTGCAGGCGTAGCCCAACGCCGCGCCCCGCTACGGGAGTGGATTCAGTTGCCTGCACCGTTCTCGCCTACGCCCGCACGCAGAACAGGGTCGTCCGTGACCGCAGGTACAACGATCCGTCGACAACGATCGGCGACGAAATGAAACTCTGGCCCGCCATAGTATTCGTCTGCACCACTTCAAAACTCGGACCTGTTTTCAGCACGAATACGTCCTCGTCCTCGCTTGCCAGGTAGAGTTTGTCGCCTGCCAGCAGTGGCGATGCCTTGAAACTCACTGACCTTGGCAAACGTTGCTGCGCATAGTGTGCCTTGCCCGTCTTCGGATCGAAGCAACTCATCATGCCGGTATCGGTGATGAAGTAATAGAGCCCTTCGTGCAGTACCGGCGCCGCGGTATAGCTATTGCCGCGCTGATTCTGCCAGAGAATCGCACCGGTGCCCGTCAGGTCGCCGCTCTTGCCCAGCTGGATCGCCATCAGGTTCGGATCGCGATACCCGCTCATCACCAGCGCAATATCGTCGATCACCAGCGGTTGTGGAATTACGTTCGCCCCCAGTCCGCCCACCTCCCACAGCACCTTCCCGGTCTTCAATTCATACGACATGGTTCGCCGCGTGGCGCTGACGATGGCCTGCCGTACGCCGCCATGCACAATCACCAGCGGCCCGCTCCATGAGGAGGTCTCGTCGCGGTCCGCCTTCCAGATTTCCTCTCCCGTCGTCGCATCCAAAGCCACAACGGACGAGTTCTTCTCCTGATCGTTCTTCACCAGTAGAATGCCCGAATCGAGCTCCGTCGGCGAGCCCTCACCGAAGCCCAGTCTCATTCGCAACTGTGGATTCTCTTTCTGCCACAGCAGCTTTCCATTCAGGTCGTAGCAGAAAACGCCGCGTGAGCCGAAGCTCGTGTACAGCCTCTTGCCGTCGGTGATGGGCGAGTTCGACGCGAGGCTCCCGTATGCCTGGTGGTACCCTTCGTGCGGCGTCGCCGTCTTCGCCGTCTGCTCCCAAATCTTCTTCCCGGTCCGCCGGTCCAGGCAGATCACCTGGAACTTGTGGTCCACCATCGGACCCGCGCCGCCGCCGCCACCGCGTCCGCCTTGTGCTGGAGTGCCGGGAGCCGCGGGGGCGTCGCCCTGTGGAATCGCCGTTGTCAGAAACAGCTTTTCGCCCCACGTGACCGGCGTAGAAAAGCCGCGCCCCGGAATGTCGAGCTTCCATGCGACGTTCTCCGTCGCCGACCACTTCACGGGCGCGGTCGTCGCCGCCACTCCTGTTTTGTAAGGTCCACGCCAATGCGGCCAGTGATCTTTCTGCGCCTGCCCTATCAGCGCGGGCGCCGCCAGCAAGGGAAGAAATGTCCTGCGTTGCATCGTCATCCTAAAGACGACGATAGCGATGATGCCCCGGGTTACGCAACGTAGACGCGGCGCACGCGCTCGTGAATGCCACACAGGAGCGAGTAGCTGATGGTCCCTGCTTCGCGCGCCAGCATCTGCGCGTCTTGCACCAGTTCGCCGTCACCGCCCAGAATCGTCACCCCGTCCCCGCGCTTCACCTGCGGCGCCGCCGACAAATCTATCGTGGTCAAATCCATCGATACCGCACCCAGAATCGGAGCCCATGCGCCCGCCGCAATCATGCGTCCGCGCCCCGATAGGCGATGTGGCAATCCGTCGGCATAGCCTAATGCCAGAATGCCGATCCGCATCGGCCTCGGCGTAATGAACCCCGCGCCGTAACCAATATGGGCGCCCTTGGGGACATCCTTTACTTCCAGCACCGATGCGCGCCATGTGAGAGCCGGCGTCAGGCGCAACTCGCACGGCGGCGCGTCGCCTCGCGCGGGCGAGACATACCCATAGAGCGCCATGCCCGGCCGAACCATGTTGTGCCATGCCCCACGCCGCCCATAAGCAATCGGAATCGTTGAGCACGCATGGAGGTACTGCGGCTCGCTCCCGGCCGCACGCAGCGCCGCTGCCGTCGCGGCGAAATCCGCCATCTGCTCTTCGGTCTGCAAGCCGATGTAGTCGGCGCTCGAAGCAAAGTGCGTCATCAACCCTTCGAGCACGCCGGGGCATTTTCGAATCGCCTCCACCAACACCGCCGCGGGCTCACGCGTCCCCAGACGCCCCATGCCGGTATCGAGCTTCAGGTGGTACGCCGTCCTCGGTTTCACCTCCGCCAACGCGTCTAGCGAATGAATCACCGGCGTCAGGTTCAGATCGGCAACATGCGGCCCATCGGCCATCACCAGAATGCGCGCCTGCACACCGGCTTCGCGCAACTCCACACCTTCTTCCGCGTTCGACACCGCCAGCCACGCCGCGCCTTCGCGCTCCAGCACGCGCGCAATCTCCACCGCCCCATGCCGGTAAGCGTCAGCCTTCACCACCGCCGCCACCGTCACCCGCGGCCCCGTCAAATCGCAAATCGCCCGGTAGTTGGACGCAATCGCGCCCAGCGAAATCTCTACCCAAGAGCGTTTCGGCAAGGTCATCGCGTCAATCTGTGGAACAGATCCTCATACGAGTCCGTCACTGCGTCCCAACTGTAACGTTCCTCCACCCGCTTCCTGGCGCGTTCCCGCCAGGCATCACGTTCGTCCGGCCGCATCTCCATTACCTCACGAAGCTTCTCTGCAAGGTTCTCCTGCGTGAAGGCGATGGCGGCCCCACCCGCTACTTCGGCATTCTCCGGCGTGTCCAGATACAAAGTCAACGCGCCCCGCCCCATGTTCTCGATCAGCGCTGGATGCGTGCCGCCCACCTCAGTCGCATGTATGTAGGCGAAGCAGTGCGAGCCCAGCTGTTTGTAGCCGTCGCCATAGATTGCCCCCGGTATCACCACGCGCTCGTCCTTCGTGCTCCGCACGCGCGCGATGTATTCGGCCGCGTAGGGCGCATCGCCGACTAGTGCCAATTGATAGTCACCCGCCACCTGCTCAAAGGCCTCGCGCACCAGTAGAGCGTTGTTCTCCGGCTCCATGCGCGACACATACAGGAAATACCATCCTCGCCGCAGCCCGAGCCCGTCCACTACCTCGTGCTCCACCACCACTTCCTGATCCGCGCCGTATGGAATGAAGTCGGATTCCGCTCCATACGTGTCCCGATAGTAAGCCTTGATCTGTTCCGCGTCGCTCACAACGCGATTGGGAAACCACGTCGACCATCTCTCGCTCAGCGAATACCACAGCTGCCCCAGCCTGTTCCACTTCTTCCGGTTGCGCTCCAGCCCATCCACATTGAGAGCCACGCGAATACCTGTCAACCGAGGCAGCCAGGTGAAGATCGCATTCGCCGCATTGCAATAGAGCGCGGCGTCGGCGCGGCGGAACACAAGATCGATCGTCGAAAGGCAGGTGTGCGCCACGGTATCGAGATACTTGTGGCGTAGCGTCGGAAGGTACACTAACCGGCAGCCTAAATAATGCGTGGAGGTGTGCCGCTGCCGGCAGTAGATGAACACATCATGCCCGCGCGCGGCCAGCCTTCGCCCCAACTCCTCGGCAAATGTTTCAAAACCGCCGTAACGCGCCGGAATGCCCCGTGTGCCCACGATGGCGATGCGCATGGGAGAGCGGCCGTTGTTAGCGGCTTGCCGTTCGCTGCCTGGAAATCGTGCGCGGCGCGGGCTTCGCGGACGACAGCTTATTCGCCGCCCGCACGGGCAGGCTCACCGGTTCATAGTTGAACCACGACGCGATGTACTCGTCGGTGACGCGCCGACGCCGCATAATCTCCCGGCGCTTGGCGAACACACGTTTCCAGTTCTTGATCACGTAAGCGAACGCGCTCAACGAAGAATGCTCGCGCAAAACGCAACAGCCTAGCACGATGGCGTCGCGGAACGTAATCGACAGCAAATTACGGCCATACAAACCGGGCGTGATGTTTTTGATCCGCATCAGGAACCGGTTTTTCACCGAATGCATGTTGATCGCCGACGGCAAAGCCCGGCGGTTGCCCGGCAGCACGCTGCGCACGTGATAACCTCGCGCGTGCGGCGTGTACAAACAACGCCAGCCCAATAGCTGCGCC
>JBDTVQ010000016.1:0-37414 GCA_040007195.1 Acidobacteriota bacterium
TTCGCTGCAAAGTGCGTTCATTGGCAGTGTCTCAGTTTTGGGGGTCAGTCCATAAAAAAATCTGAACCCGAGGTAGGGCAACGGCTGGTCGATTACACGTCGCTGACGCAGCGGAAGCTGATGTTGGTGGTGGCGCTGTCGGGGGTGTTCTTGGTGCGGGCGGCGACGCGGTAGCGGTTGCAGTAGGAGGCGTGGCAGAGATAGCTGCCTCCGCGCATGGAACGTTCGCGGCCTTGGGGTGGGCCGATGGGGTTGGAGCGAGTCGCGGTAAGGTGCCAGGCGGGGTCGAACCAGTCGGCGCACCATTCCCAGGCGTTGCCGGTGATGACTTGCAGGCCATACTCGTTGGGCGGGAAGGAGTCGATAGGGGCGGGGGCCGTGAAGCCGTCTTCGGCGAGGTCGGTGTTTGGGAACGTCCCTTGCCAGATGTTGCAAAGGTGCTGGCCTTCGGGGGTGAGGTCGTTGCCCCAGGGGTACTTCCACTGCTCGTGGCCGCCGCGGGCGGCGTACTCCCATTCGGCTTCGGTGGGCAGGCGTTTGCCGGACCAGGCGGCGTAGGCGGCGGCATCATTCCAGGAGACGTGGACGACGGGAGTGTTGAGGCGCGCGTCGATGGAGGAGCCGGGGCCTTCGGGGTGATCCCATGTGGCGCCGTTTACCTTGCACCACCATTGCGTTCCGGGGACGCGTTGATCGATGAGGGTGGTTGCCGAATCCGCCGGGATGTGACCTTGGAATACGAACGACCAGCCGAACTGTTCGGATTCGGTTTTGTAATTGGTGGCGTGGGCGAATTCGCGGAACTGCTCGTTGGTGACCGGGGAGCGGTCCATGAAGAAGGGATCGAGGACGACTTCGCGGATGGGGCCTTCGCCGTCGGCGGGGAAGCCTTCCTTATCTTCGGTGCCCATCCAGAAGCGTCCGCCGTCGAGCTTGATCATGCCTTCGGTGGAGCGCGCGTGGGCGGGTGAGCGCGAGGCGGACATGTCGCGTGAGAGCGAGAGGGTTTCCAGGCGGTGCTTGCTGGGAACGCAGCACGGATTGACGCCGGGAATGAGGCGGAACGGGCTGCTCATGTTGTGGCGGCTAGGGGTGACTTCGCCTTTTTCACGTCAGCTTTTGTACGCAAGCTTTCGAGGAAGCCACCGATGATTTCTTCGTGGCGGGCGCGCATGAGTTCCTGTTCGATCTCTTCGCGCACCTCTTCTATGGGGACCAGGCCGCCGGGTTTGCGGTCGTGGAGCAGGGCGATGTGATAACCGAACTCCGTGCGAAAGGGGGGACTGGTTTCGCCGGGCTGGAGGGAGAAGACGATCTTGTCGAATTCGTCGACCATCTGGCCGAGGGGGAACCAGCCGAGCATGCCGCCTTGGCCGGCGCAGTCGGAGAGTTCGTCGGCGACTTCGGCGAACGGCCTGCCGGTGGCGAGGGCTTCCTGCGCTTTCTGGATGGCGGCGAGGGCGTCTTCTTCGGTGGTGGCCTCTGTAACGTTTTTCACAATGTGCGAGGCCTGAACCATGGGCGGGCGTTGGAAGGCGTCGCGGTGCTGCTTATAGAAGTCGAGGGTTTCTTTGGGTTTGGGACGTGGGGCGGAGGCGAAGAGTTGTTCGATCAACTGGTCGACGCGGATGCGGGCTTCGACTTCTTTGCGGGCTTCGACGGGATCGACGCCGGCGCGGGTGGTACCGGGTTCGCAGGATTCCAAGTCGCCCGCGGGTGGAAACATCTGGCTTATGGTGCGGAGGACGAGTTCTTCGTCGAGCGGTTCGGTGGCGGCGAGGGCGGCCTGGCGGAGGAGCACGCGTTCGACGACGGCATCCTGTGCCCATTCCCAAAGCTGCATCTGGGCGGCGATGGGATCCATCTGCTCCAGTTCCTCTTGCACGCGCGGGCGCAGGGAGGTGGCTTCCTGGCGGATGGCGGCGTCGTCGACGAATTCACCGTTAATGAGGAGTCCCATGAATTGATTACGAATTCATATTCTACCGAGGATATGGGGCGAGGGCCTTAGGGCGGGGTTAAGGGCATGTATGAGTGCAGGACGGCGGCCCGGCGTTGGGTGGAGTTTACCATCGAGGATATGGACCGGCCGGCAGTACGGAGCTTTGTGGAAGTGGTGGAGTACAACCCGGAATGGCCGGACCATTTTGACGAGCTTCGAGACAGGATATGGCCGGCAGTGCGAGACGTTGCGGCGGCTATTGAACATGTAGGAAGCACGGCGGTGGCAGGCATGGCGGCCAAGCCGGTCATCGACCTGGACATTGTGATTCCTTCGCGGGCTGAGTTGGCGGTGGTCATTACGCGGCTTGCGGGGCTGGGCTACGAACATCGAGGCAATCTCGAAATCGAAGATCGAGAGGCGTTCCAGACTTTGCGAAATCAGCCGCCACACAATCTTTATGTATGCCCGCGCGAGAGCATTGCGCTTCGCAATCATTTGGCGCTTCGAGATCATCTGCGCGGCCATCCGGAGGACGTTCTGGCGTACTCAAATTTGAAAAAGGAGCTGGCGGTCCTGTTTTCTCACGACATTGACCGGTATGTGGAGGGGAAGACGGAGTTCATTCTCGCGATTCTGGCTCAACAGGGGTTCTCGACCGATCGGCTGGAGGCGATCCGGCGGGCGAATCGGGCGTGATGCAGTCTGAACGGTGCGCTATTGCGTGACCGTGACCGTACCGGGGCGCAGCAGGATTTTTGCGGAGTGCGCGGGGAGTTCGATTGTGCTGAGCACCTGGCGCGTGGCGGCATCCATGAGGGCGTTGTCGAGGCGGAGGGTTTGGGGTTGGCCGCCGGGGTTGACTGCGACGATTCCGTTGGTGAAGCGGCGTCGGTAGATGGTGGTGTTGGGGAGCTTGTACTTGTCGAGGTCGTTGGGTGGGAGCGATTCGGCGGGGTCGCCGATGGGCCAGAAGAAGTGGGCATCGAGTTCAGCAAGCGGGACCGAGAGACGGGTGGGGGGTTCGTTGGTGCGCGGTTCGATGCCGAGGAGGAACGTAGCGTAGGCGAAGAGGCTGCCATCGGATTCCGGGATGAGCGGCCAGCGGGATTGGGCGGCGCGGGCGAGGAGGCTGAGGTTTTCGAGCCAGGATTCAATGGCGGAAGTGGCGGCGCCGGGGAAGGCGGCGAGGGCGATGGCGTCGGGGGGGCGCGGCTTTTCGGGAGTGGGCGTGAAGAGGAGCGCGGCCTTCGCGGGTTTGCGGGCGAATGCGGGGGCGGTGAGGCCGGTGGCGTGGAGGACAGGGTAGGCGTTTGCGTACTGCTTGAACCATTCCTGCATATTTCGGATTTTTAGTTCCGATTCGATTCTTTCGGATTCCGTGGCGGCCTGGACATGGATGTTGGCTCCGTTGAAGCCGTCGTCCCGGGAGGCCAGGAGCGCGTAGTAGATCTGCTCAGGCGTGGACGCGGCGGGCATGTCGCGGATGAAAGGAATCGCGCGGGCGACACCGGCGGGGCGGCCGCGGCGCGAACGCACGAGCGAAAACTGGGGGGCGAGACGGGCGAGATCGGCCGTGCCGTGGTCGATTGCCACGAGCGGATACTCGGTGCGTTGGGTGAGTTCGGGTTCGGCAAACCCCAATTTGTCGGCGGTGACAGAGATGAGGCGGGCTTCGAAAGCGGCGTCCGGGCTGGAGCGGCGGGCATCGATGGTGATCTGGTTGTCGCCGGCGATGAGGGCGCCTTTCCCTTTGAGCGGAAGGAACCGGGGCGATTCGTCGGTTTGTCCGCCGTCGATCGCGATGCTGGTTCCATTCAACTTCACATCGAGGGAAGCGCCGCGAATGGCCCACGTGACGAGATACACTTCATCGCTTTTGCCATCCCAACGAAAGCTGCGGCGGAGGCGGATGGCGGGCGCGGTCCACGCCACACCGGGTTGAATGTTGCGCTGGGCCTTGCCGAAGATGCCGCTGCCGGCGCGCCAACCTTCGCGCGCGGTGCCCGGTTCGGCGAGCGTATAGTCGAGCGGCTCTTCGCCGCCGGCGAGCGTTTCCACCTGGGGCTCGTTGTCGAGCATGCGGCGGTTGAGCGTGCCGAGCCATTCTTCTCCGAATTGCTGCGAGAGGGATTGGCCGGGAGCGGGGGAATAGATGGCGGCGGAGAGTCCCATGGCGCGGTAGAGGCTGAGCTTGCCCATGAGTTCGCGATAGAGGCGGCGCAGATCACCGCGCGTGTCCGCTTGCAGTTCGCCGAATTTGCCGAGGACGACGGCGCGGCGCTGGCCGATGACGAACATGCCGGGGCCGGGCGTGAAGTGGAGGTCGTGGACGTGGCCGTTGGCGGTGTCGAACCAGCCGCTGGCTCCGTTCACAAGGCGTGTGGGGTCGAGACGCGTAATTTCGCCCGTGAGTACACGGGCGTTGTCGAGGCCGTAGGCTTCCTGCTCTCTGCCTTCGTCGAACAGCGTCCACATGGCGATGGAGGGGAAGGCGCGAAGCGCTTCGACGGTGGAGATCGCGGCACGGCGAATCTCCAAATGCGTGGGCATTTTCGGAACGCCCTGCCAGACGAGCAATCCCAGACGATCGCATGTGGCGTACCAGCGAGGCGATTGGATGGCGCGCAGACGAACGGAGTTGAAGCCCATGCGGAGAAGGGCGGCGGGGCTGGGGGCGGTATCGTCGGCGAGTAGGCCGAAACTGAAATAAGGCTTGCCGTTGAGAAGGATGCGCGGCACGCCAGCGAGGTCTTTGGCGACGCTGACGGTTCTCATGGCGGCATAGCTTTCGACGGAATCGCCGGTTCCGAGTTTGACGTGAAGCTGGTAGAGAAACGGATCGGCGGGAGACCAGCAATGGGGCTTCTCTGGCTTCAGCCAGATACGCTCGCCTGTTTTGCCTTTGGACGCCGCGACGACGCGCGCCCCTTCGCGAAGTTCGAGCTCAACCATTTCGGGTTCGGGCGTGGAGATGGAGACGTTAATCGCCTCGCCGCTGGCTACCGTCTCAGCGAGGACCCGCGTGACGTAGTTCGCCGGGACGACTTCGAGCCACGCGGTGGAAAGCAGCCGCGAGGCGGCAGTTCCTTGCACGTAGATCTCCTGCTCATTCACTGCCGGCAATTCGTAGGTGACTTCGAGGGTGTTGCCGCCAACAAGATTCAAGGTGCTTCCATTCGCGGAAACCGGCGCGGGTTCGGCAAGGTGCAGCAGTACGCGCAGTGGGCGCTGGACGGCGGAGAGGGTTATGCGCTGGCGGCAACGATTGGCGGTGCATTCGGCGTTGCCGTTAAGGCGCTGCCACTTTTTGCGGACCAACTGAGGGCGAGGATAGTCGTCCGCGCCAGAAGTTGTTTGTGCCGAACATACGGCAGCGCCTCCGAAAGCGGCCGAAACAACAATTAAGATAACCGCATATTTCATTGAGTCTGTCTCTTTACAAGATCGGCGGTAACAACAACCGCCGTCAGTTCCGTCTTATTGACTTGAGTATCTCGTTTTCCAGTATTCGGCGCACAGGACTCCTCGCATTTGCGCTGATCCTTCCCTGCGCGGCACAAAGCGTAAATGTGAGCGGGGCCGATCCTGTTTACATGCCGGGAGGCGTGGATTCGAACAGCCCGGTGTGGTGGTCCGACGCGGGCTTCCGCATGTTGAACTCGACCGGGTATTCGCTGCTCAGCACCGGACCGAACCAATTCTCGTTCGATCGAACGGAATGGATAGACGGGTTGCAAATGATGCACCTGCCGTTCTGGATGGAAGCGGTTTGGAAAGATCCCGACGGCGTGATGTTCGGTTGGTATCATCACGAGCCCGGCGGCGTTTGCGCGGATGGGCTGACGGCGCCGGAGATTGGCGCGGCGGTGTCATTCGACGATGGCGCGACGTGGCAGGACCTGGGAATTGTGATGACATCGGGCGATGCGATCGACTGCAGTGCGAAGAATGGATTTTTCGCGGGCGGGCACGGAGATTTTTCTGTGATCGCCGACCGCTCTGGCGCTTATCTTTACTTCCTGTTTGGCAACTATGGCGGGCCGGTGGAGGGCCAGGGCATTTCGATGGCGCGCATGGCCGTGGGCGACCGCTGGGGACCCGCTGGCGCCGTTTGGAAACTACACGACGGCAGATGGGACGAGCCAGGTCTCGGAGGTTTGGTTTCTCCCATTCTGCCGGCGAAGGTTGCCTGGCAGTCGGATAAGACGGATTCCTTCTGGGGGCCGTCGGTTCACTTCAACACGTATCTGAACACGTACGTGATGTTGATGAGCCGCTCGTGCTGCAGTGAGCGGTGGCCGCAGGAAGGCATTTACATCAGCTACAACCGGTTCCTGGGCAATCCGGGCGGCTGGACGGAGCCGAAGAAGATTATCGACGCTGTGGGCTACGGGCCAGGCTGGTATCCGCAGGTGATCGGCGTGCAAGAAGGCGAGACAGATACCCGCGCGGGGCGGAAGGCGCGACTGTACATCCATGGCATTTCGTACTGGGAGTTGGAGTTCGATCGACAGCCGGCTCAGTGAGCCGGGGCGGTCTTGAGCCAGCGCGAAAGATCCGGGAGCAGCAGCTCACGAATCTCCGGTCGCGATAGATCCGCCGCAGTGACGAGCTTCACACCCGAGTCCACTTCAGAGGCGGGCGTGCGGCCGGCAAGCTTTTCCCCAATCGCTTTCGCGGACTCGTAACCCATCTTGAAGGGGTTCTGCACGATGAGCGAGTCGATCCAGCCATCGCGCAAATCATTCACCAGTTGCTCGGAGGCATCGAAGGCAATCAGTTTCACGTTGCGTGCCTTGCGCGATTTGAGAGCTTGGACGGCACCCGAGGAGCTGGATTCGTTGTCGGCGAAGAAGGCGGTGAGATCGGGATGGGCGGCCATCATGTTTTCGGTCGCGGCCATGGCCTTGGCGCGATCGGCCATGCCGAACTGCCTACCGGCGATGACAATGCCGGGGAACTTGCCCTTCATCTCTTCGGTGAATCCGTCTTCCCGCTCCATTGTGGAAGCGCTGCCGGGCATGAAGCCGATGACGCCGACTTTGCCCTTGCCGCCGAGGAGTTCACCAATGCGGCGCGCGGCCATGCGGCCACCTTCGCGATTGTTGGTGGCGACGTAGGTGAGGCGGTGCGGCGTGTCGATTGCGGAATCGAAGATCGCAACGGGGATGCCGGCCTTCGAGGCGCGTTCGACGACGTTGACGAGGGCGGTGCGGTCGACGGGCGCGAGGACGATGCCTGCGAGATGGCGGTTGACCATCGATTCGACAATTTCGATCTGGCGGCTGGAGTCGACCTCAAGCGTGGGAGCGTTCCATTCGACATCGAAGCCATACTCGGAGGCGGCTTGCAGCGCGCCCGCGTGGACGGTTTGCCAAAAGATATGATTGGCGCCTTTGGGGACAACGCCGACGACGGGTTTGCCGGAGCGGTTGCAAGCGGCGAGGGCGGCGGCGGAGGCGAGGAGCGTGCGGCGCGTCATGCGAGGGAAGTGTACAGCATGAGCGGACGCGCGGTCTCCGGGTTCCACTGTGATATTGTCTCGGTGGCTGAACCGCATGAGCAAAGACATCCGCTGTTACGACTACGTGAACCATCCCTACGAGCAGGTACGGGACGCACTGAAGACAGACGCGCTGGCGGTGTTTCGCGCGGCGACGAAGGCCGCTACCTCGCGGGCCGAGAGCGTGGCAGCAGAGTTGCGATTGGATTTGGGGGGTATCGCGATTGGAACGGATATTGCGATTTCGGTTACGGGGATCGGAGAAAACGTCGATGGGCCGTCGACGAGTATCCGCCTGGAGTGGGAAGCGGCGAAGCTGCCGGGCTTGTTTCCGTTGATGAAAGCTGAACTGCAGATTTATCCGCTGACGCGAACGGAGACACAACTGGATTTTTCAGGGACCTACGAGCCGCCGATGGGGGCGCTGGGTGGAGTGCTCAACGCAGTGGCGGGGCATCGCATTGCCGATGTTTCCGTACACCGCTTTGTCAGTGAAGTCGCTGCCCATCTGCGGCGCACGCTCGAAGGATAATCCGAAACGTTACGATCGCTCGCGGAAGAGCCGCGGCAGGAATGCGGCGAGGTAGTTGCGCCAGTTCTGCCAGGTGTGGCCGCCGTCAGAGGGGTGGAAGTCGGTTTCGACGCCGCTCGACTTGAGGACCTCGATCAATGTCTGCGCATTCTTGACACCGGTGTCTTCCTTGCCCATGCCGACCCAAAAGAGGCGGATCTGTTTGTTCCAGTCGGCGCCTTTGGCGAGGAAGTCTTCGTGGCGTTTCTTGAAGTCGTCGAGCGCATTAGTGGAGACGCCGGAACTGAAGACGCCGAAGTAGGCAAACATGTCGGGGTGATCAAGACCCACGCGCAAGGTTTGCGAGCCACCCATGGAGAGGCCGGCGAGGGCGCGCGATTCGCGGTCGGCTTTCACGCGGTAGGTTTTTTCGACGAGCGGGATGATGTCGCCGACGAGGTCGGATTCGAAGAGCTCGGTGTTCTTCGAACGGTCGCCTGATTTCACGACGTGGCCGTCGGGCATGACGATGATCATGGGACGCACGCGGCCATCGCTGAAGAGGTTGTCGGTGATCATCCCGGCGCGGCCGATGGTGGACCACTCCATGTCCGTGTCGCCTGAGCCGTGGAGGAGATAGAGCACAGGGTAGGTGTCTTTGCCGGATTCGTAGCCGGGGGGCGTGTAAACGTGTATGCGGCGATTGGCATGAACGGAAGCTGAGTTGTAGTGATGAACGTGAACGGTGCCGTGCGGGACGTCGCGCCAGGCGAAGAAGTTGACCTTGGGGCCCATGACGTCGAGCATGCTTTGGGGACCGCGGTTGCCTTGGGTGACGAGTGGATTGGCGGGGTCGACCATGGAGGTGCCGTCTACGACAAAGCTGTAGTTATAGAGCTCCGGTTCAATGGGGCCGACGGTGACGGACCAGTCGCCCTCTTCGGACTTGATCATGGGAACAGTGGTTTGGGGCGGCATCCATTGGCCGCGCAGAGCGACTTCGGTCGCCTTGGGTGCGCGGAGGCGGAAGGTGACCTGGGCGTCGGCGAGGATTTCAGGTGAGATGAGCGGAGCGGGTTGCGGGGTGCGCTGGGCAAAGGCCGCGATTGCGAGGAGGAGTAGTGCGAGGGGGCGCATTCCCGGACTGTATCATTTGGCGGAAGTGCGCACAACGGAAGTCATCACCGGCGGAGAGGTCGGCGGCCCGGCTCAGGCGGGGACTTCGGCTGGGATGGGCAATTCGGGCGCATCGCGCCAGAGGCGGTCGAGGTCGTAGTAAGAGCGGGCGTTTTCGGTGAAGATGTGGACGACCAGATCGCCGTAGTCCATCAGGACCCATTCGGCGTGCGTGTAGCCTTCGATGGAGTTAGGGCGCTCGCCGCTGGCTTTCAGCATGCGCTCAACTTCATCGGAGATGGCTTTGATCTGGCGCTGGTTGGAGCCGCTGCAGATGACGAAGTAGTCGGCAAACGAGGTGATCGGACGCAGATCGAGCGCGCGGATAGAGGTGGCCTTCTTATCCAATGCTGCTTGAACGGCAATTTGCCAGGTGGCGGAGGGAGCGGGCGGCTCTACTTTCTTGGCTGGCTTGCGGCGCGTGGTTTTGACTGCGGCCGACGCTGCGGTCTTCTTCGTGGCGATGGGCTGTATTCCTCAGCCCCCATCGTACTAAAATGAAGGGGAATGCGGTTGAGCGGCTTTCTTCTCGCGGTGACGTGTGCCTGGACACTGTGCGCCCAAGGTGTGCCCGCCGCGGGGGCGAATTCGCAGCAGGAACTGGCGCAGGAGATTGAGAAGCTGAAGGAACTGGTGGCGACGGGGGCGGCGCCGCGAGTGGCTCTGGAGAACGCGCAGAAGCGACTGGCCGATCAACACGACGAAGAGGTTCTGCGCCAGACGCTCTACGGGAAGCTGGAAGTGGAAGACCTGTCGCCGGAGCAGGCAGACGCGATGGTGCAGGCGGCGGCGAGGCGCGTGGGGAGACGGCGAGAGGCATTGGACGAAGCCAAGGCGCGCGTGGAAGCGGGCGCGGCTTCGCGCACGAGCGTTACGCCATTCATCGAAGACTACGACCGGATGCAGCGGGCGCTGGACGCCGCAAATGTGCGGGCGCAGTTGTTGAAAGAGATTTCCGAAGGCGCGCGGCGCGAGGCGGAGTTTGAGCAGAGCTCCAGCGGGGAATTACCGGCACAGCAGCCGTTGGGGCCGATGCCGGTGGCGGAGAAGTTCGCCGGCGACGGCGTGTTTTCGATGACGCACTGGCGCGAAACGGTGTTGGCGTTTGAAGACCAGTTCGGGCACGGCCTTCCGGTGAGCGCGAAAGGCGAGACGGCGTTTCACAAGGCGCTGGGATATGACCATCGCGGGCGGGTCGACGTGGCGATGGATCCCGATTCGGCCGAGGGGCAGTGGTTGCGGCGGTACCTGGAGTCGAAGAGGGTGCCGTTCTTCCTGTTCCGCGGGGCAGTGCGCGGGAAGGCGTCGGCGGCGCACATTCATATTGGGCCGCCGAGTTTGCGGGTGAAGCGGGCGGACTGAACGACGCGGGACACTCGAATCCACAGCTCTGCTACGCGCGAATCGCCGCATCGAAATTGGGAAGCCTCCCCTTAAGCCGTTCTACGGTTGATCGCCATTTCGGAGTTCCGTTCCTACCACCTCGGGTAGCTGTTCCACTCTTTGATTACTTTCACGTCGAACTTGGGTTTGCGGTCGTAGGTCATCAGGCCGTTGATTTCCTGTTCGACGTCGGTGAGTTGGGTGTAGCAGTAGCCGGCGTTGAAGGGGAGCTTGGAGGCCGCGTTGAATAGCTCGGAGATGCGGTGCTTCGCTACCTCCGCTTCACGTTCCACTCCGGAGTAGCCCCATGCTTCGGCGGAGGCTTCCATCCCTTGCGGAAGGTAGGCCACGCCGCCGAATTCGCTCATCCAGTAAGGCGTGCCGTTGTAGGCGTAGCCGGGGATCATGGCGGGGCGGCCATTGTCGGGAACGATTGATCCCTTGGTGCGGGAGACCTTGGCGTACTTCTCGGTCATGATCTTGCCGGTGCGGGCGTAGTCGTGGAGCGAAGTGAGGTCGGTGTGATCGGTATGTTCCCAGCCGTCGTTGTCGACAACGGGGCGCGTGGCATCGAGCGACTTAGTCAGTGCATAAAGCGAGACTAAGTGCTGCTGCTGGCGGGAGTCCTGCAGGTTCGGCACGCCCCAGCTTTCGTTGATGGGAATCCACATGATGAGCGAGGGGTGGTTATAGTCGCGCTCGATGGCTTCGATCCATTCGCGGGTGAAGCGCGCGGCGTAGACTTCGTCGTACTTGACGGCATTGGCCATTTCGCCGGTGACGAGCAGGCCCATTTTGTCGGCCCAGTAGAGGAAGCGCGGATCTTCGATCTTCTGATGTTTCCGGGCGCCGTTGAAGCCCATGTCCTTCATCATTTGGATGTCGTACTTGATGGCGTCTTCGGTGGGCGGGGTGAGGGTGCTTTGGGGCCAGTAGCCCTGGTCCAGAACAGTACGCAGGAAGAGCGGGCGGCGGTTGAGGAGCAGCGTGTCGCTGCCCATGGCCACGGTGCGGAAGCCGAAGTACGATTTCACGCGATCGAGCACTTGCGTGCCGCGGCGGAGTTCGAAGGTGACGTCGTAGAGGTTGGGCGTGTCGGGGGACCAGAGGCGTGGAGTGGGATCCGTGAACGAGACGCCGTGAACGGGCGCGGCGGTGGTGGTAGTGGAGAGGGTGCTGCCACCGACGATGGCTTTGATTTCGAGGCCGGCTTCATTGTGGTCGAGGCGGGCGTCGAACTTGGCAGTGCCGTCCATGCCCGCGGTGATGCGCACGCTGGCGAGGTTATTATCGCCGACGGTTTCGAGCCATACGGGCTGCCAGATGCCGGAGGTGCGCGTGTAGAAGATGCCGCGCGATTTGGGTTGCCAGTATTGCTTGCCACGAGGCATGAACTCATCGGTGGGGATGTCTTCGGCCCGGACGATGATGCTGTTGGCGCCTGCTTTGAGGTGAGGCGTGATGTCGAAGCGGAAGGGCACGTTTCCGCCTTCGTGCGAGCCCAGCAACTGGCCATTCACCCACACGGTGGCGTGGTAGTCGACCGCGCCGAACTGCAGCAGCACGCGCTTGCCTGCCCAGTTGGCGGGCAGCGTCACGGCGCGGCGGTACCAGACCCAGGGATGAAACGTGGTGTCGCCGATACCGCTGAGTTTCGATTCGAAGCAATAGGGGACAACGATTTTGCGCGAGAACGTGTGCGCGCCGGTGTGCCAGTTCTGGCCGAGGCCGGCGTTGGAGTCATCAAACTCGAATTCCCAGGAGCCGTTGAGGGTGAGCCACTGTTCCCGTTCGAACTGGGGCTGCGGGTATTCTGCGCGCGGGACTGTCTGCGCGAATGCGGCGGTGGCGACGAAGAAAGCGAGGACGAGGCTTCTCATGCGGGATTTTCCTTTTGCGTGGTGAGGATGACGGCGCTGACGCTGCGCGCGGGGAAGGTCCACTGCGCGGGGGCGTTGGGGGCGACTGTCAGATTCTTTTCGACGGAGTCGAAGGTCTTGGCGTGCTGAATGTCGACGTAGGCACGGGCGTCGTTGGGGGCGATTTCATGGACAATGCCGGAGGTGACGCGGCGGCCGGGAATGCGGAACTGCGCTGTGAGGGGGCTCTTGAAATCGGTGTTCAGCACATGGAGGATGACGGTGTCGATGCCGACGGTGGCCGCGATGTCGAGCGCGGGCGGTGCGGCGGAAACGGTTGCGCCGTGTGTGCCGTGATGCTTGCGGAAGAGGCGCATGATGGCGCCGATGGGTTGGAGATAGGAGACGCCCTTGGGGGTCTGGATGGTGACGGCGTTGACGGTCCAGCGATTGCCGGCGAAGTCGGCTCCGGTGCAGATGCGGACCTTGGCGCCATGGCGGAGGTAGGTGTTCAGTGAGCGCGCGTGATAGGCGGCCGAGAGCCATTCGGTGAGGATCGGGTTGGCGTTGTGCGGCTGGAGCGAAAGGTGCCCTTCGGTGACGGCGATGCCATGTTTGGCGTCGGCGCTGGCGATCATGTGCTCCATTTCAGCAAGGCGGGTGTGGACGCGGCCAGCGAGTTCGAGCAGTTCCTCCCAGGCACGGGCGGGGTCCTTCTGGTATTCGTAGCCGCGCAGGATGGTGTCGGGGCGGATGGGCGATTGCCCCATCATGTGCATGGCGACGAGTTCGATGTGTTCGCCGGCCTGCTTGACGAGTTCGGTAGCCCAGAGGCCGCGGCCTGCCGGAGTTTCGCCACGGTCGCCCCAACCGACCAGACGCAGGGTGCTGTCTCGCTTTTTCATGGCTTCGGCGAAGGCGACGGTGGCGCGGATGGATTCTTCGAGGGTGAAGCCGCCCTTTCCGTATGAGGTTTCATTGCCAAGTTGCCAAAGCTTTATGTTAAACGGTTGCGTAGCTCCGTTTCGTTTGCGTTCGGCATGGTCGGGATCGTTGCAGTAGGAGACCCAGTCGGCGGCTTCGGCGGGACCCGCGCTGCGGTTGCCTTCGGGCTTGTTGCGATAGGTCTGGAAGCCGTCGCTTTGGAAGTTGACGCAGAGGAGCGGGTCGGCTCCAACGGATTTGGAGAAGGCGGCGAACTCGTGGATGCCCACGCGGTTCGATTCGATTCCGCCCCAGACGTAGTTGCGCATAGTGGGGCGGTTGGCGGCGGGGCCAATGCCTTCGCGCCAGCGGTAGTAGCGCGAAAACAGGCCTCCCCAGCGCATGGTTTGGGGGGCGAGGTCGCGGGTGACGCCGACGAAGTCCGGGCGCCAGTCGTTGATGTCGTAGTCCCATCCGGCCTCGACGGAGGAGTCGGTGACGCCGAGTGGCTCCATGAACTGCATGTAGAAGTTTGGCGAAATGTCGAAGATCGGCTTGGGGTCGACGATTATGGTGTTCGAGGACGCGGCACTTTGGGCGAGGAGCGGGCCGGCGGAGGCGGCAAGCACGGCGCGGCGCGATAAGGGAGGCATAGCCTCAATAGTTTATACGGTTGCGGAGCGGGTTAGACCACAGTATTCTGCACACTGGCAACCATGCAGATCACCGAGACGCTAAGGCGGGTTCACCTGGGCGACGAACAGGCGCTGCAGGTGCTGATTCCCATTGTGTACGAGGAGCTGAAGAAACTGGCGGCGGGACACCTGCGGCGGGAAGGGGTGGTTAAGCCGCTGGAGACGACTGCGCTGGTACATGAGGCGTTTCTGAGGCTGGCGGGCGGGTCGCATCCGAACTACGAGAACAGGGCGCACTTTTACGGGATTGCATCGCGGCTGATGCGGCAGGTGCTGGTGGATATGGGCCGGGCGCGCGCGGCGGCTAAACGTTCGGCGGGCACGCAGGTGCAGTTGGCGGGAATGGAGGAGGCGGCCCGCTCGCCGGATGAAACGATTCTGGCCGTCGATGACGCACTTACGCTCTTGGCCCAGACGAATCCGTTGCAGGCACAACTTGTAGAGATGCGATATTTCGGCGGTATGACGGCCGAGGAGTCGGCAACAGTGCTCACTATTTCCGTGCATGTGGCGAGGCGGCAGCTTCGCGTGGCGCAGGCATGGCTGCACAGGGAACTAGCGCAGTGACCGAGCGTGTACAGGAGCTGTTTCACGAGGTGGCCGACCTGGCTGCCCTGGAACGGGACCAATACTTCGAACGCAACCAGGTGGACGCCGAGACGCGGAGGCAGGTGGAAGAGCTGGTGGCGTTCGATTCGCAGGAGAGCCATCCGCTGGAGCGTGACATCGGGCTCGCCGCCGCGACGGCACTGACGATGTTCGATGCGGGCGGCGTTCGCTGCGGAGCGTTCCGGCTGAAGAGCGTGCTCGGACGCGGCGGGATGGGCGTGGTGTATCTGGCCGAGCGGGAGGATGGCGAGGTGAAGCAACTGGCGGCAGTGAAGCTGTTGCGGCCGGGGCTGCGCGAAAAGCAACGCGGAGGATTTCTGCTGGAGCGGCAGATTCTGGCGGAGTTGAACCATCCGCATATCGCGCGGCTGCTGGATGCGGGACATGTGGCCGACGGGCAGCCGTACCTGGCGATGGAGTACGTGCAAGGCCTGCCGGTGGACGAATTCACGGCCGGCATGAGTGTGCGGGAGAAGGTGAGCCTGTTTCTGAAGGTGTGTTCCGCGGTGGCATACCTGCATCGCAACCTGGTGGTGCATCGCGACCTGAAGCCGGGCAATATTCTGGTGACGGCGGAGGGCGAGCCGAAGCTGCTCGATTTCGGGATTGCGCGGATGCTCGACCTGACGCAGGATTCGACGTTGACCGAGACGCGCATGTTGACGCCGGGGTATGCGAGTCCGGAGCAGTTGCTGGGCGAACGGGCGGGCACGCAGAGCGACATCTATTCGCTGGGAGCGGTGCTGCATCAACTGCTGGCCGG
The DNA here is from genome assembly GCA_040007195.1 of Acidobacteriota bacterium. GTDB lineage: Bacteria > Acidobacteriota > Terriglobia > Bryobacterales > Bryobacteraceae > JAFLBB01. The sequence continues at coordinate 15,369 of JBDTVQ010000016.1, forward strand.
GATACCGCCGCGTGGTGCAGGCGGAGAGACGCCGGGTTCGATATCGTCGGCACTTCGAAAGGAACCCATTCCACGGCCGAGCCTGCAGACGCCGTCGCTGAAGGGCGACCTCGAGGCGATCCTCATGAAGGCGATGCGGCCGGAGCCGCAGGCGCGTTACGGCACCGTGGAGCAGATGGCGGACGATCTACAAGCCTATTTGTCTTTTCTGCCGGTGCAAGCGCGGCAAGGCGACTTGCTGTATCACGCGGGCAAGTTCGCGCGCCGGTATTGGGTGCCGGTGCTGGCCGCGGCGCTGGCGATGGGAGGGCTGTCGATCGGACTTTTCCTAGCGAACCGGGAGCGGGTGATTGCGCAAAGACGATTCGAAGATTTGCGGCAGCTGTCGAACAAACTTTTCGATATCGACGCGCAGGTTCGACATCTGCCCGGGGGCGCAAAGACGCGGCAGTTGATTGTCGACACATCGCTTGAGTATTTGCGGCGGCTGGCCGGCGACGGCCAGATGGATCCGGCGTTGGCGCTGGATGTCGGGACGGCGTACATGCGGGTAGGGCGGGTGCAGGGCGTTCCCATTTCCGCGAATCTGGGCCAAGCGGATAAGGCCGAGCAGAGTTTGCAGGCGGCGGACCGGTTGATCGCCTTTGTCCTGAAAGAGCAACCGGGGAACCGGGTTGCCTATTTGCGCGCGGCGCAAATTGCGCATGACCGGATGGTGCTGGCCGAGTCGCGGCGGCCGGACACCGGAGCAATGCCGCTGGCGAGGAAATCGGAGGAGTGGCTGACGAGATACCTCGCGTCGGGACCAGTGGACGAAGCCGAAAAGCAGCAGGTGGTCATCGCCGGGATGAACATCGCGAACTGGTATGTGCGCAAGGGCCAGACGAGCAACGGGCTTGATTTACTGCAAAGGGTTGTCGCTATCGCCAAAGCTACCGGCCAGTTGGGGCAGGCTGGCGCGGCACAGATTGTGACTGCGCGAGCGTTGCGCGCGGCGGGCGATCTGGACGGCGCGTTGGCGGTGATTGAAGAGGGCGTGCGGCTGCTGGACGGGCCGGAGGGAAACTCGAGGACGCCGAAGAGCATTGGGTACGGGCGTGCTGTCGCGATGAAAGGGCAGATTCTCGGCGACGACGGGTCGATCAGCATGGGGCGATATCCGGAGGCGGTGAAGCTATTCGAACTGGACTACAACGTCGGTATCGACCAGTCGCGACGCGATCCCGCCGATGCAGAGTCCAGGTTCCGGGTGTCAGGCACGGGGATTCACCTGGCGGGGGCTCTCGAACATCTGGACACGGCGCGGGCATTGGCGGTTTATGATGCGGCGGTGCAGCATGCGCGCGAGATCAAGGAGAACAGCCGGGCGCGGCGGGATGAGGCGGAGGCGCTGGCGAAGTCGGCCGCATTGCTGGTGCGTCTGGGCAGGCTGGCGGAGGCGAAGACGCGGCTGGCTGCGGCGTTCGCCCTGTTACGGGAATTGAAGCAATTTCCGGCGGGCAGCGTGGCGCCCGGATCGGAAGCCGATGCCGCTTTACGGGCGCTGGCGTGGTATCAAGCGAAAGCCGGGACCGGGCGGCGCGGCGTGGATACCATCGAGCAATTGAACGGGCTGGTCGAGGCTGACAAACCGGAGCCGGACATCAGGCTTGCCGATGCCATGGATTTATCGACGCTGTATGAGCAGATGGCCGTGCTGTACAGGGGTGCGGGTCAGCGGGCCGATGCTGAACGGATCACGGCCAAGCGGCTCGCGTTGTGGAGGGCCTGGAACCAAAAGCTCCCCGGCAACGCGTTCGTACAGCGGCAGCTCGCTTCTAAATAATCACGGTGCGCTAAATTTTCCCACCGATTCCGCAGGTAGGATTCGGAGGTTGGAATCATGCTTGGTTTCAATAGGAAAATAATCTGGTTTCTGCTGACTATGCCGGCAGCGGCGCAACTGATCGACATTTCACGGGCACCGAATCCGGCGGGCGAAGGGGTTCGAAAGACTTATTTAGAGCAGATCGGAACGGGACAGGGCGACTGGTTTACGGCGGAATCATCGTCCTACATCATCACGCGGGATCCGTTTCGGGCGATCCGGCGGGGCCGGCAGCTATTCAATCGGAAGTTCAGCCGCGAACTGGGGCTGGGTCCGATTGTGGGCGATGGACGCGGCGACCTGGGCAAGACCCTGGCACTGGGGGCAGGGCTGTCGGACAGTTGCGCGGGCTGTCACAACCAGCCACGGGGTGCGGCCGGATCGGGCGGATCGGTGGTAACGCGGCCGGACAGCCGCAATGCGCCGCATCTGTTCGGTTTAGGGCTGAAAGAGATGCTGGCCGATGAAATTACGGCAGAGTTGCGGGCGAGGCGGACTGAGGCGGTTGCGCTTGCACGGGCGAGCGGCGCGCGCGTGGTTCGCGAGTTGACGGCAAAGGGCATCCGCTATGGGCAGATTGCGGCGTACACCGATGGTTCGGTGGATACGACGGGCGTGGAAGGGGTGGACGCCGACCTGCGCGTAAAGCCGTTCTTCGCCGAAGGCAGCACTTTTTCGATTCGGGATTTTGTGGTGATCGCCCTGCAGAACGAGTTGGGTTTGCAGGCGGTGGACGCGGATCTTGCGGCGGCGATACGCGGGGGCAGAGTGACGACTCAGGCGGGGATGGTGCTGGATGGTTCGACGGACCTGCTGGAATCGCCGCTGGCGGCCGCGGGCGCAGACCCGGATGGCGATGGAGTTTCGAACGAGGTTCCGGCGGCGGTTATCGACTATTTCGAGTTCTACCTGCTGAACTACTTCAAGCCGGGGCGGAACGAGATTACCGAGGAAGTCACTCGCGGCCGGCAGGTGTTTGATCGCATTGGTTGCGTGTCGTGCCATGTAGCGGATTTGCAGATTGACCGTGACCGGCGCGTGGCCGATGTGGAGACGCATTACGATCCGGCGAAGGGGATTTTCAATCATCTGTTCGCGCAGGCGACGCCGTTATTTGAGGCGACGAATGATCGCCCCGGAATGCCATCCGCAAAAATTCCGGCGGGTAAACCGTTCCTGGTGCACGACATCTATACCGACCTGAAGCGGCACGACCTGGGGCCGGATTTCTGGGAACGCCAGTACGACGGCGGCATGCGCAAGTACTTCATGACAACTCCGTTATGGGGGGCCGGGAGCACGGCGCCGTATGGGCACGACGGCCGCAGCCTGACGCTGCACGAAGTGATTCTGCGTCATGGAGGCGAGGCGCAAACGGTGCGTGATGCTTACGCGGCGCTGGCGAACGCGGAGAAGCGGGACTTGCGGGACTTTATCGCGTCGCTGATCCTGTTTCCGCCCGATGATACGGCGTCGAACCTGAATCCGGGCGATCGCAGTGCGGTGGATTTTCCGCAGCGAGGCCATGGCAATATAGCGCTGCCGGTGTTATTCAACGATCCAAAGGATCCGGAATAGGCGGCCGGCCGAGAGAAAACCTGCGCTAACATACTCGTGAAAGATGACCACTTCGTGACTCATCTGACATTGCTGGTCCTCAATGCGATCGCTGACGACTACGAGGATCTCGAGATCATACTTGTTGACGCCGGCAAGTGGGCCGAGAGGGATCGCATCGACTTTACGGAGGGCGGTGTGCGTGAGTCGCTCGTGGAGCTAATACAGGCCGGTCTAGCCAGAGCCTACGAATATAGCCAGGCGGCCCAACGATTCGAGGTCGTGCCTATCGCTAGTGGGCCCCAGGTGAAAGAGGATCACTGGTTTCTTATTACAGCCGAAGGCAAAAAGCTATTGCAGGAGCCGATATCAGGTTAATAGCCTGGGAAGGAATCGTTCCGAAGCCGTCTACAATCAAATGAGACGTGCTTGTTCCCCTGGAAAACCTGACAACCCCGCCACGGGTGCAGCGGCCGGATTGGCTGCGCGCGCCGGCACCGGTGGGGGAAAACTATCGCGACCTGAAGGCGTTGATCACGCGGCTGGGGTTGCACACGGTGTGCGAGTCGGCGGCGTGTCCGAACGTGGGCGACTGCTGGAACCGGCGGACGGCGACGTTCATGATATTGGGCAACGTGTGCACGCGGCGGTGCGGATTTTGCGCCGTGCAGAAAGGCGCGCCGCTCGAAGTGGACATGGACGAGCCGCGGCGCGTGGCTGAGGCCGTCGAAGCGATGGGCCTGAAGTATGCCGTGATCACGAGCGTCAATCGCGACGACCGTAAGGACGGCGGGGCGCTGTTGTTCGCGATGACGATCCGGGCCATTCGCGAGCGCGTGGCGGGCTGCAAGGTGGAAGTGCTGGTGCCCGATTTCCAGGGTTCACACGAGGCGTTGGAGCTGCTGATGGACGCGCGTCCCGATGTGTTGAACCACAATACGGAGACGGTGCCGCGGCTGTACCGGCAGGTCCGGCTAGGCGCATCGTATGAGCGGTCGCTCGACATGCTGGCCTATGCAAAGAAGCTGCGCGAGGATGTGCCGACGAAGTCGGGCCTGATGTTGGGCCTGGGCGAGACGATGGACGAAGTGAAGACCGTGATGCGCGATCTGCGCGCGTCGCAGGTGGACATTCTGACGCTGGGACAGTATTTGCGGCCGTCGCCGAAGCACTTGCCGATACTGCGCTACGTCCGGCCGGATGAATTCGCCGAATACCGGCGGGCGGGAGCGGAGATGGGATTTGCGCACGTGGAGGCGGGTCCGCTGGTGCGCAGTTCGTATCATGCGGACGAGGCGGTGGGGGCGGCGGGCGAGGCTCGCGGGTGAAGATCGAAGAGCCGGCGCCGGGGCTGGTGCGCATCCGGCTGCCACTGCCGTTTGAGCTGAACCATGTGTATGTGCACGTTGTGCGGCGTGGCGATGGTTGGATGCTAATCGACACGGGACTAGGCAACGAGGCGTGCATGGACGTGCTCGATGAAGCGTTTATAGAAGCAGGTATTTTGTGGCGTGAGGTGAAGGACATTTTCCTGACGCATACGCATCCGGATCATGTGGGAGGCGCACCGCAACTGTTGAAGCGGACCGGGGCGCGGCTGTGGATGTCGGCCGGGGAGCGGGATCATCTGGCCGACGTGGCTACATCGGCGCATGTGGCCGACTGGTTCACCCCGACAGTTCATCGCGCGGGGGCGGGGGAGGCGGAGATTGCCGAGATGGAAGAGGTGTTCGGTTCGGTGCGGAACAAATTTGTTCCGCTCGAGCCGGAGCACGTCCTGTATGGGGGCGAAAAGATCGAGACCGATCTGGGGCCCCTGAAGACGCTGTACACGCCGGGGCACTCGGCGGGGCATTTGGCTTTGTATCAAGAGGAACGGAAACTACTGATTTCGGGCGACCACGTGTTGACCAACATCACGCCGAACATTAGCTGGATGCCGGAGCGCGACATGCTGGGCGAATATCACGATTCGCTGGATCGGGTGGTGGGGCTCGATGTGGACGAGATACTACCGTCCCACGGCCGGGCGTTTGTGGGGTTGGTGGGCTGGGTGGAGTCGGCCAAGCGACACCACGAGACGCGCTGTGACGGATTGCTCGGCGGCCTGACCTCGGGCGCGCGCACCGCTCGCGAGCTTCTTCCGGTTCTGTGGTCGAGGCCGTTGGGCCCCTGGAACCTGCGATTCGCCTTGTTTGAGGTACTGGCTCATCTGGAATACATGTTGCGACGCGGACGGGTGGTAAAGAGAGAAGGCGAAACGGAGCGTTGGGAGGTTACGGGGGCATAACGTTGGCCGGTGCGCGGAACTTTTGGAGCGGCTATCCGTAGTGGAGATTTGGGGAGGGATTCGCGATGTTGAATTTTCTGATGTGGTGCATCCTGTTCGTGCTCTGCTGGCCGCTGGCTTTGCTGGCGCTGGTGTTGTATCCGTTTGTTTGGCTGCTGCTGCTGCCGTTCAAGATTGTGGGTGTTGCGGTAGGCGGCGTGATGGAACTGCTGCATGCGCTGCTGACGCTGCCGGCGCGGATGCTGCGGTTCGGCAGGGCCTAAGAGGCGCCCCTTCGTGATCGCGCTTCGATTCCAGCGGAGCAGTTCCGATGGATGGCCGCCTACTGTAACCCCGACACGGGGCGGGCTGTCAGTTTGTTCCTACTTCAGCGCCAAACCGAACTTCGCATTGAGAGCCATGGCATCGTCTTTGCGGCCCTGCATGGAGACGGCGCTGACGATGCCCGCCTCCGCGGCGCGGATTTCCTTGGGGTTGGCGGTGGGATTGGACTGCGCGGCGGCGAGCGCTTCATTGAACCACTTCTCGGCGCTGGCGGCCTTGCCCATGCGTAGATGGAGCAAGCCGATATCGTTCTTCGCGCGGGTGATGTATTCGTGATTGGGGGCGACGTAGGTGGGGCACATCTCGAGGGCGCGCAGGAGAATGCCTTCACTGCGTAGGGTTAGGCCGGATTCGGCGAGCATCTCGCCATAGTTGATGAGCGACGGAATTGCCAGCGGATGACCGCCTGGGGTGATTTTCATCCAAATCGCGGCGGCGCGGGACATGTAGGATTCGGCCTGTTCCGGGTCCTTGCGCTCGCGCAGGAGGACGCTCAGGTTATTGAGGACGACGGCGACGTCTGGGTGAAGGGGGCCGAGGTTGATTTCGCGGATCTCCAGAGCCCGGCGGAAGAGCTTCTCCGCTTCGTCGGGTCGGCCCATGCGGCGGTAGACCTCGGCGAGATTGTTCAACGACGCCGAGAGCGGAAGGGAGCTATCGGCCGGATAGCGTTCCTGCAGGTCGCGGGCGCGTTCGTGGCTTTGCGCGGCAGCGGCAAGGTTGCCGGTAGCGGTCATCAGGGCACCCTGACTGTTGAGGGTGTAACCGAGGTCCTCGATTGCTTTGCGGAAGTAGTGCTCGCGCGCTTCGAGGGCACGCTTGAAGTAGTTACCGGCTTCGGCGAAATCGCCACGGAGGCGGTGGACTTCGCCTAGGTTATTCAGGCAGGAACTGGCGTCGGGTGAGTTCTCTCCCGTAGTGAATTCATAGAGAGGGAGGGCTTGCAGGTATAACTTCTCGGCCTCGTCGAGGCGGCCGGTGGTGTGGTAGAGGGCGGCAAGATTGTTGAGGGCTTTGGGGCGGCGAACATCGACGGCGGGAAAGGATTCGCTTTCTTTGACCATCTCGAGATAAAGCTTTTCCGCTTCAGGAAATTTGGCAGCGAGGCGGAGGCGGTTCGCTTGTATCATGCGCAGCGCGAAGGATTCGGTGGGCGTTAGCGCCCGGGGTGGCTCCTGTGCGTTGAGCAGGCAGACAGAGAGTGCAGCTGCCGCAAGGTCAGCGAGTTTGGGGCTCAGCATGGTTTCGGTCCTCGGTTTTTACACCCTGTCCCCGCTGGCTCCAAACCAGCCCCATGCCTATCTAACGAGCGAAGGCGGAAAAAGGTCCCGAGAAAAGTACGAAATTTTTCCTACTTTGAAATGTACGCGCTTGGGGGGGACGAATTAACGGCGACGTCGGGCGGCAGTGCGCTGCGGTTTGATGTAGTCGAAGACGGCTTCGAGGGCTTCGATTCCCAGAGTTTTGGCGAGGGCCTGGCGGATGGTCTCTTCGGCCGAGGCGTCGAGAGCTTTTGCCGAGGTGTAGTGGAAGCGGAGGATGATTTTTTCCGGAGCGAGCCCGATTTCGTAAGAAGCAAGCTGGGCGAGTGAGCTGGGCCAGAGGGTTTGGATTGCCGGATCGACCAGAGGACGAATTTCAGCGGTGAGGCTGGCCAATGTCGGGGGTGGAGGCGCGGGCGCGGCGACCGGCGTGCGGAGGCGTTCGCGGAGGGTGATGAGTTCGGTCTCGTCGGCGACGCGGCGGACGTCGATGGCGGCCGACTTGCCGGTGCGGCGAGCCAGTTCAATCTCGGCGGCCTTGAGCTGGGACGGCCCAGGACGCGAGGTGGACACGATGTGGATGAGAAGGCGGTCTGTGAAAATTTCCAGTTGCTGGCTCAGGATGGCGTCGGCGGGAAGGAGCGCGCGGACGGTTTCGCGGGCGGCGCCGCGGTTAAGGGTTTCGTCGCGGAGTTGATAGAGCGAGGTGCGAAGGGGAATGAACAGGATGGCGAGGGTGATGGCGACCATTAGAATGCGCCAGCGAAGGTGGCCCATGTCGCCGAAGATTCGGCGGAAGGATTCGTTGTGGAGAAAGGCGTAGATGCGGGCTCCGGTGGCGCGGCGCAGTTCGCGGTCGGAGATGCAGGACCGGACTTTGTCGTCGTCCATGCGGACCAGGTAGAAGACAAGGAATGCGCTGCCGGTAATGGCCACGAGGTTAGTGAGAAAGAGCAGTCCCGCACCGGAGATGATCTGCCAGTTCCAGCCGCTGCCGACGCCGAAACCGACGGTACACAGCGGCGGCATGAGGGCGACGGCGATGGCGACGCCGGGGAGGGCGCTTGCCGCTCCGCCGCTGAGCGACCGGGCCATGACTATAGAACCGGCCAGTCCGGAGAAGATGGCGACGCCCAAGTCGAGGAGGTTGGGCTGCGTGCGGCCGAGGATCTCCGAGGTGGGCGATTGGAAGGGCAGCGCCCAAACGATGATCGCGGAGAAGAGGATGGAGGCGAGAATGCTGCCCATCAGGCAGAGGATGGATTTGACGCCGAGGTAGACGTCGGAGGCGGCGAAGGCGAGTCCGGCGGCGAGGATGGGGCCCATGAGAGGCGAGATGAGCATGGCGCCGATGACGACGGCGGGGCTATTGAGGACGAGTCCGAGGGTGGCGATTCCGGCGGCAAACAGGAGATCGAGCATGTAGTTCGGCGAGCGGATATCGGCCGAGTCGTAGATCTGGCGGTAGAGCCGGGGCTTGCTTTCGTCGTCGATGCGGAGGGCGTGGCTGATGGCATGACGGAGACTCATGCGGCCTATTGTTTCACGCGGATGCGGCGCGTGCTCAGGAGGCTTTTGCAAGCGCCGACCGCACCTGAAGTGTGGCGTCACCAAGGCCGCCCGAGCGAAGCGCGCGTCGCACTTCGGGGATATGGGCCTCGTAAGCCGGGAACTCGACGGCGACAGCGGCAGGCATGCACTGGTGGAGGATGTCGGGATTGATGGGGAACGAGAGTGCGGCGACGGCTTCGAGCAGTCGTTCCAGGGAACGGGGCTCGACTTCCACGCGCAGGCGCACAAGTTCGCCTTCAGAGCCAATCAGGATGGGGGACGGGAGGAGGGGTGTGTGTGACATCGCCTTTAGCACTTTTTAGCGTGGGTGCAAGTAGCAGATTCCCCATGAGATTGGGAACCTAAATCAATCCACGTAGATCTCAGAATAGCACAGGTCTGGGGGCGAGCGAAAGAGAAGAGGGGGAGAAGATCCAGGGGTTTTAGAGCGTAACGACGTCAGTCAGCGGTTTGCGCGTCCGCACCTTGTTCTCTTTGGCGAGAAGCTCGGGAGAAAGCGGGGTGGGGTCGCCGTGGTGGCCGAGGGCGAAGGCAGCCATGGGGGTGTGGTGCTCGGGGATATCGAGAAGCTCGATGGCCTTTGCCTGATCGAAGCCGCCCATGAAGTGGATGAAGAGGCCGCGCGCTGTCGTTTCGATGGCAAGCGACATGGAGGCCACGCCGACGTCGTGGCCGGCCCAGCGGTTGGGTTTGCCGTTGTGTGCGAAGACATCGTGGGCGACGGAGATACCGAGGATGTAGGCGTGAGCGGCCCAAGCCGCGTTGCCGGGAGTGAGCGTAGACAGGATGCGGGCGTGGGCTTCGGTGCCGTGGCGGCCGATGTAGAACCGCCAGGGCTGGGCATTGAAGCACGACGGCGACCAGCGGGCGGCTTCGAACAGCGCCGTGAGTGTGGCGTCGTCGATGGGCTCGGAGGAGAAGGCGACCGGGCTCCAGCGCTTCCTCAGGAGTTCATGAATTTCAGGCTGTGGGTGCATATGTAGTCGAGCGCATCGATGAGTTCGTGGTCGGAGTCGAGTTTGTGGAGATCGGTGCCGGGGTGCTGGCGGGCGAACTCTTCGGCAAAGGCGACGGGGACAACCTCGTCTTCGATGCCGTGGAAGATGATGGCGGGCTGGGTGGCGTTGGGATAGTCCTCGTAAGTGACCGCATCTTCCATCAGTCGGTAGCTAAGATTGGTTTCGGCCATCAGCCCATAGTGGAAAACCGGGAGCACTCCAGTGTTACGCCAGTTCTCAAGGGATTCGGCGCCAAGTTGCTCTTTCCAGCGCGGGGCGAAGCCGAAGGCGGGGGCCATGAGGATGAGGCGGTCGACGGAGCCGGGGTTGCGCGCGCCGTAGAGCGTTGCGAGGTAGCCGCCCATGGAGGAGCCCATGAGCGTGATGGGCAGCGCGGAGGGACCCAGCTCCTGGATGGTGCTTTCGAGGATGGCGAGCTGGCCGGAGATGGTGAGGTTTTCGAAGTCGCCGCCGTCGAGGGCGGGAGTGAGCATGGTGATGCCGTTGGCGGCGAACTGATCCTGAAAGTATTTCGCCTTGCGCGAATTGGGGCTGGAGGCGAAGCCATGTAAGTAGATGATGCGGCTCACGGTAAGTGGGTGTACTCCTGACTTAGTTGGTGATGCCCAGCGTGTAGAGCACGAAGGCGTAGGATTGGGCGACTTCCTTCAGGCGATCGTAGCGGCCGGAAGCGCCACCGTGGCCGGCGTCGACATTCATGCGCAGGGCGATGAGGGACTTACTCTGATTGACGGCACGCAGTTTGGCGGTCCACTTGAGTGGCTCCCAATAGGGCACCTGCGAGTCGTTCATGCTGGAGAAGATATAGACGTTGGGGTAGGCGGCCGGAGCCGTGTTGTCGTAGGGCGAGTACGATTTCATGTACTCGTAGAACTCCTGCACCTTAGGGCTGCCGAACTCTTCGGCGTCGGTGGTGGTGAGGGGGATGGTGTCGTCGAGGAGAGAACTGACGACGTCGACGAAGGGCACGGCGGCGATGACGGTATGGAACAGATCGGGGCGCATGTTCATGACAGCGCCGACGAGGAGGCCGCCGGCGCTGCCGCCTTCGATAGAGATCTTTTTCGGGTGGGCGTATTTATTGGCGATTAAGTATTCGGCGCAGGCGATGAAGTCACGGAAGGTATTTTTCTTCTTGAGTAACTTGCCGGCTTCGTACCAGGAATAACCGAGGTCGGTTCCGCCGCGGATGTGTGCGATGGCATAGGCGAAGCCGCGGTCGAGCAGGCTGAGGCGGGAGGCGCTGAAGCTGGGCTTCATCGCGATGGCGTAGGCTCCGTACCCGTAGAGGTGCACGGGCCGGGTGGCGTCCTTGGGAAAGCCCTTCTTATAAAAGATGGTCATGGGGACGGGCGTGCCGTCCTGCCCTTTCACCTCGACGCGCTCGACGGCGTACTGCGAGGGGTCGTAGTGCGGCACCTCCTGTCGTTTGATCAGAGTGCGGGCGCGCGTTTCCATGTTGTAGTCGTAGACCGATTGCGGCGTGACGACGGAGGTGTAGGAGAAGCGCAGAACGGGTGTGTCGTAGACCTTGTTGACGGTAATGGAGGCCGAATAAGAGGCTTCGTCAAACTGGATGTCGTGCGAGGCGCCGGTCCGGGTGTCGGTGACGCGGAGCGCGTCGAGGCCGTTGATACGAAGCCCGTAGACGAGGTAGTGGCGGAAGGAATGAATGGCTTCAATGTAGAGGCCGGGCTGCGCGGCGATGACCTCTTTCCAATGCGCTTTCGAAGGCGTGGCGATAGGCGCGGAGACGACGCGGAAGTCGCGCGAAGTGTCGTTGATGAGGATGTACAGGCGGTCGCCCTGGTCGGTCATCTCATAAGTGATGCCCTCGCGGCGCGGGATCAGGATCTGGAACGGATCGGTGGGGCGGGAGGCGTCCACGTAGCGGACTTCGGAGGTGCTGCCGCTGAAGGCCGTGATGGTGAGGAAACGGCTCGATTCGGTCTTGCCGGGTGAGATGTCGAAGCGTTCGTCCTTCTCTTCGTAGACGAGAACATCGGCCGAGGCGGCGGTGCCGAGCGTGTGGCGCCACACCTGATAGGAGCGCTTGGTTTGCGGATGCTGGCGGCCGTAGAGGAGGGTCTTGCCGTCTTCGGCCCATTCGACGCCCGAGACGCGTTCGATGACGTCGGGAAGATCTTTTCCGGCGCGTTGATCGCGGACGTGGAAATTGTATTCGCGGTAGCCAGTTGTGTCGACTTCGTAACCGATCAGGTTGTGGCCGGGAGCGGGATCGGGTCCTTGATGCGAATAGAACTTGTGGCCCTTTGCGAGTTCATTGACATTGAACAGGACCTCTTCGGGCGCGTCGAGCGAGGCTTTCTTGCGGCAGAAGATGGGGTATTGCAGACCTTCGACGGTGCGCGAGTAATAGAAGTAACCGCCGTGCGGATAGGGGGGCGAGAGGTCGGTTTGTTTGATGTGGCTGAGGATCTCGTTGTAGACCTTGTCAGCGAGTGGATTGATGGGCTCGAAGACGCCGTCGGTGTAGGCGTTCTCGGCCTTCACGTAGTCGAGGACGGCGGGGTTCTTGCGGTCGCGCATCCAGAAGTAAGGATCGTTGCGCGTATCGCCAAAGAGCTTCATCTCATGAGAGACGGCTTTGGCGACGGGGGCTTTGACGGATTCGGCGTTGAGGATTGACATGGCGGAAATGACGTGGGAGACAGCGAGCGCGCACAAACAAAAGCGCATGAGGTCAAGATACCAGAGGGGCGCGTTGAGTCCTACTGCTTCGGTTGGTCACCTTCGACAGGCGTGAACTTGATTTCAGCGTCGGCGGCGAACATCTGCCAATCCGTGTAGAGGGCGAGGTTATCGATCATAAGCAACGGCTGGCCGGGGGTGGGTGGGTCTTTCTTGTTCTGGCCGGGGGTGGGTGGGTCTTTCTTGTTCTTGCCGGGGATGAGCTGCTGAGCAATTTTTCGGTATTTGACCGACGACGGAAGGAGCACGCCGTAGCGCGAACGGGCATAAGTAATTTCGGCGGCGTGCGTGACCAGGGAGTCGTACTCGGTGTTGCGGAGGCCGAGAATGATTTTGAGCAAGATACCGTCGGAGGCGCGGATAAAGAGCTGGCCCTCCATGCGAACACGGTCGAGCTTGCGTTCGGAGTAGACGCTGGCGGCGTCTGGCGAGCCGGCTTTCTGGCGCCACTCAATGACGTAGACTTCGTCGGCGCCGGAGAACTCCTGGCGGAGAAATTGGAAGTCGCAATAGGGCATGGCACGGGTGCGGAAGTAGAGGATCGACTGCCCAAAGTCGGTGGCGGCGCCGACCTGGCCATATTTTTCAAAATCGCGCAGTAGGTTCATGCGGCGGCGGTCGTCTTCGTTGGTCATGCCTTCGGCGAGGGCCTGGCGCGGATTGGAGTTGGACGCGAGAATGTTCCGGCCATCAACGGCGACGACCTGACGGAACTCGCGAATCCACTCGGGCTTATCTTTGAGCGCGGCGAAGCCATACTCCGAGGCGATTTCGCGCGTGAAGTAGCGAACCTCCGGGGCGCCGGAAGAGTTTCCCCAGCGGATACGCGGGCGGCCGAGACGACCTTTATGAGTGAGGGTCTCGCGGCCGATGATGCGTGGGGCTTTTTGAAAGAAGGCTTCCGCCTCTTCGGAAAGGCGATCGAGGGCGCGGGTGATGTTGGGCGGTGGTGCGCTGTCTTGCGCGCAAAGGGCGGCCGAGAAAAGCAGAAATGCGCCCAGGAGTCTCACTACAAACAGTTTAGCTAAGCCGTCATGGGCAACTGGTACATGATTCCGTACTCGGCGATGTCGATGGCGTAGTAGCCGATGTTGTCCGCGCTACGCATGGCCATGCGGCGGCGGCGAGGACGGTGAATGTGCGCCATCGTATGGGCCTTGTCCCTGCCGTACCAGGGATCTTCGTCCACTACCCAACGCCCGGCGATATGAGCCGCTTCATGGACGAAGGTCTGGACGCGCTCTTCGCGGTCGCCGGAATCGTTGACCCAGCCCATACCAAGGTTGATCTTCCAGATGCCCGGGTCCGCATCGCCGTAACTGAAGCCGGGCACATGATGGCAGATGATATCGAGGCGCTTGCTCGAAAGAATGTCTGGGATGCGCGCGAACACGCGGCGCAGGCTGAACAGTTTCAGGCGATCATAGGCGCCAAACCAGTAGCTTTCGAGGCCCAAGTTCCACAACTCAGCGCGATGCGCGTCGTTGATGGCCTGGTCGAAACGGGTCATGCGCGGTTCCACATGGCGGGCGACCTCTAAACCTTTCGCCAGCAGTTCGCGAACCTCTTCCTCTGTCACGCCGGGGCAGATGATGATTTTCGCGGGGACGATGGATGCCGCGTACTCGGGAGTGAGCTTATCCGACAACATGGCTATTTCTCCGATCTTGTATTGGTACGCGACGCGCCGCACGAACAAGGATCAGGAGCGGCGCATTCAGTGCTGGGTCGAATTAGCGCGGAGTGTGCGCGGGCAGGCGCCATTCGGGGTTGGCGGGTTCCAAGGCTTGCGCGCGCTGGATAAGTTGAATGCCGTATTCGTTGAGGCGCTGGTAGAGTTCCACCGCCTCAGGCGGCGGGGGGGAATTCGGCCGGAAGGTGATCGGCCGGACCATGCTCAAGCCCACACGACCGGGGAAGATGGCTTCCTTAGTTGAGAAGAGAAACTCGAGCACGTGTTTACGGAATTCAGGAGCGGGTGGGTGGGGGTCGAAAACGGCGCGAACGCCCACTGCGAGCTCGGCGAATGTGACGCCTGAATAGTACCCGACGAGGTCTCTTGTCGCCTCCTCTTGCATGGCCGGGATGCGGCGGGCGCGGAACCAGAGTTTTTCGGCTTCGAACGGATCTCCGTTAAAGATGTAGCGCGCGGCGGTGATTAACACAGCTCCGTTCTCCGGGTGACGCTCAACGGCTTTTGTCCACAGTTGGCGTCCCTGCTCGTAGGGCGCGGGCGTATTCAGTGCGTCCGTCCACGGCCGTAAGAAGAGATTCCGGGTCGAGTGGAGGTTCGACTCCGGATGATGTTCGATCATCCAAAAGATGTGCTCGGCACGTTGCGGCGCCATGGCTTGCAGGAAGTAGTAGCGGACGAGGCGCATGCGGAGGTCGAGATTCTCCGGATCCGATACAAGAGTCTGTTCCAATTGCGCGGCGGTATCAGGGTTGAGGCCTGGCGGCTCCAACATCAGGTTGGGCCCGCTGCCAAGTTGCGCAAGCAGCAGAAGCACGAGCATGACGACTTTATTCGTAGCGCAGGGCTCAGCGGAGCGCAACCGTGATTGACGTGCTTGCTATCCTGGGAAATCACCCCTTTATGATTCCTGAACACATTGTCGAAGGCCTCACATTTGATGATGTCCTTCTGGTTCCGGCGCGGAGCAACGTGCTGCCCACCGAGGCGGAGACCAAGACCTGGTTCACGAGGAAGATTCCGCTCAACGTTCCAATCTCCAGTTCGGCGATGGACACGGTGACCGAGTCGCACATGGCGATTGCGCTGGCGCGCGAGGGCGGGCTGGGCATCGTTCACCGCAACATGTCGATTGAGAAGCAGGCCGAAGAAGTCGATCGCGTGAAGCGTTCGGAGTCGGGCATGATTGTGGACCCGGTGACGGTGCAGCCGCACCAGAAGATTCACGAGGCGCTGGACGTGATGCGGCGGTTCCGCATTTCGGGCGTCCCGGTGACCGATGGCCACGGCAAGCTGGTGGGCATTTTGACGAACCGCGATCTGCGGTTTGAGACGCGCACGGACCTGCCTGTGGAAGACGTCATGACGAAGAAGAACCTGATCACGGTTCCCGTCGGCACGACGCTCGAACAGGCCGAGGAGATTCTGCACCAGCATCGGGTGGAGAAGCTGCTGGTGGTGGACGATCAGTACCTGCTGAAGGGGCTGATCACCGTGAAGGACATTCAGAAGAAGGTGAAATACCCGAACGCGGCCAAGGACGAAAAGGGCCGCCTGCGCGTAGGCGCGGCGATTGGCGCGACGGGGAATTTCCTGGAGCGCGCGCAGGCGCTGGTGGACAAGAAAGTGGACGTGATCATCATCGACACGGCGCACGGTCATAGCGATCGCGTGTTGGAAGCGGTGGTGGCGGTGAAGCGGCTGTTGCCGGAGTTGCAACTGGTGGCAGGTAACGTGGGCACTTACGATGGCGCGAAGGATTTGATCGACCGCGGCGTTGACGGCGTGAAGATTGGCATCGGGCCGGGTTCGATTTGCACGACGCGCGTGGTGTCGGGCGCGGGCATGCCGCAGATTACAGCGATTGCCGAGGCGTCGAAGGCGGCGCGCGCGGCGGGTGTACCGCTGATCGCCGACGGCGGCATCAAGTACTCCGGCGACGTGACGAAGGCGTTAGCGGCGGGCGCGGACTGCGTCATGATCGGCTCGCTGTTCGCAGGCACCGACGAATCGCCGGGCGAGATGATTCTGTATCAGGGCCGCACATTCAAGACCTATCGCGGCATGGGTTCGCTGGGTGCTATGTCGACGGGAACGTCGACCGATCGCTATGCGCAGGAGACCGCGGCGAAGCTGGTTCCGGAAGGCATCGAAGGGCGCGTGCCGTATAAAGGGCCGCTCGCCGAGATGGTGTTCCAATTAGTCGGCGGCGTGCGTGCGGGCATGGGCTACTGCGGATGCAAGACCATTTCCGAACTGCAGCAGAATGCCCGGTTTGTGCGGGTGTCGATCGCGGGTTTGCGCGAGAGCCACGTGCACGACGTGATCATCACGAAGGAAGCGCCGAACTACCGGGTAGAGAATTCGTAAGCCGAATTTTCTTTACGCTGAAATCAGATTCCGCTATCCTGAATCCCCGAAGGAGGGGAAACCCCATGAGACGTGTGCTGATGCCGCTTGCGGCAATGTTGGCGATGAGTGTGTGCGCGCTAGCGCAGCCTGCTGCGCAGCCCCTGACGAGCGTGGCGATCTTCAAGGTCAAGCCGGGCAAGACTTCCGATTGGATTGCGGTGATCAAGGGTGTGTACGCGCCGATGCTGGAGCAACTCCTAAAGGACGGCGTGATCACGGCGTACGGCGCGGATCTGGATCTGTTGCACCAGGGGGCCAAGCCGAGTGCCAGCGCCTGGATTACGATGCCGAACTGGGCAAGCTTTCAGAAAGTCGTAGCGGGGTTAGAAGAGGTCCAGAAGAAGAATCCGGGGCAGATGGTGCGAATGCAGGAGGCGACCGACCCGGACGCGCATTCGGATCTACTGCTACGTTCACCCGTGTTCAACATGAAGACGCCGCCCGCCGGAGCGCTGCCGGTGACGAGCTTCACAATGAACACCGTGAAGGCCGGCAAGAGCGAAGCCTATATGAAACTGTTCAACACGCATACGAAGCCAGTGTTGGAGCAGTTGCTGCAGGATGGCACGATCTACGGCTATGGCGTCGATATGGAAGTGGAACACTCGATGCCGGTGGGCACGCGCGTCGAATGGATCTCGATGCCGAATTTGGCGGCACGCGACAAGGTAAATGCGGCTTTCCGCGAAGCGCGCGGCAAGTTGAGCGAAGAAGGGCGGCGCGTGCTGCAGGCGAACTTCGAAGAAGCAATGGAAGGCGAGCACAAGGACTGGACGTCGCTGAGTGTCGTGTTCAGTTCGAAGTAGCGAATCCGCTGCGAAAGGTTACGTTAAGGGGCTTGTACATTAATTAAATTTTATATAGACTCATCCCCAATTCAGTTGTTGGAAGGGTGATGCTATGAACAATTTTGTTGTGAAATGCGGTGCACTCGCGTGCGCCGCTTTTTTTCTGTGCGCGTCTCCTGTGCGCGCGCAAGTGCTAAAAGCCCAGATTTTGGGCACAGTAAAAGACGCCAGCGGGGCCGTGATTCCCGGAGCGACGGTTAAACTCACCGACGTCCGCACAAATTTTCAGCGCGCTTCTTTAACGGGAGATAGCGGCGGATATGTGTTCGTGAATCTCGACCCCGGGCTGTACCGGGTGGATGTTGAGCACCAAGGGTTCAACAAGGCCAGCAAAACCGAGATCGACCTGCAGCCGAACACCACGGCGCGGGTGAACTTCGAACTGGTGCCGGGCGCGGTGACCGAGTCGATCAGCGTGAGCGCGTCGGCGGCGCCGCTGCTGCAGACCGACCGTGCCGACACAGGCGGCCGCATTGAGCAGAAGACGCTGCAAAACATGCCGCTGCTGTTCAACCGCAACTATCAGGGCTTGCTGATGCTGATTCCCGGAGTGGGCAAGCCGTTTCGCCCGCATTCGGTGTTCTACAACTCGCAGGACTCGCTTTCCGTACGCGTGAATGGCCAGGGGCGGCAGTTCAACAATTTTCAGATTGAAGGCATTGAGAACAAGATCGACAACGGGAACCTGACGGCGCTGGTGCCGCCGGCGGAGGCAATCCAGAATGTCGACATCTCGACTTCGAATTTCGATCCCGAGTTCGGTAACGCGGGCGGGGCGGTGACGAACGTCACACTGCGTTCAGGCTCGAACGATTTCCATGGGAGCCTTTTCCATTTCCACCGCAATGAAAACATCCAGGCACGGAACACCTTTGCCACAAGTAAGGCGCCGACGGTTTACAACCAGTTCGGCGGCACGCTGGGCGGGCGCATCAAACGCGACAAGATGTTCCTGTTCGGCGATTTCCAAGGCAGCCGCGATCATACCGGGCAAGTAAACCGCGTGACGATTCCGGGCATGGCGTTTCGCACGGGCGATTTGAGCGCGTCAAACACAGTGGTGTATGACCCGGCCACCGGCGCTGCCGCCAATCGCACGCCGTTTGCAGGCAACCTCATTCCCACCAGCCGCATCAGCCCGATTTCGAGCAAGATTCTTGGCTTCGTGCCCGCGCCCACGCTTAACGTGGCCGAGGCGCAGGTGAACTTCGAACGCAATACGGTGATCCAGAAGAGCATCAATGCCTTCGACCTGAAGTATGACTGGGTAGTGAGCTCCAACGACCGGCTGGCCGTGCGCTACAGCTACCAGAAGGCCGATGTTTTCGATCCGGGTTTATTCGGCCCCAACGGCGGCATTTATGGCGGACCGCACGGCGGCGGATTCTCCGGCAGCGGCCCCGCGCGCACGCAGAGCCCAGGCCTCACCTACTCCAAAGTGATCAGTCCGACCTTTGTCTGGGAATCGCGCATTGGCGTGGTGCGCAACCGCAATGACGCTATTAACCAGGATCGCGGCCTGAACACGAACACAGAGATTGGGATCAAGGGCGTGAACGTGGATCAGTGGACGAGTGGCCTGGCCGACGTCCGCATCTCGAGTTACTCAACGCCGCTGGTGGGTTTCTCGCCGAGTCTGCCGTGGGCGCGGTCGGTGACCTCGTTCGGCATCGTGAATAACTTCTCGAAGACGCTTTCGACGCACATCATGCGATTCGGCGTGGACATTCGGCGCGAGCGCAATGACCTGCTGCAGACGCAGACCTTTAACCCGCGCGGCCGGTTCGAATTCAGCACCGGACAGACGGGCAATTCGAGCGACTCCAAGCGCGGGTACGGAAATAGCATGGCCAGCTTCCTGCTCGATTTGCCGAACCTCGCCGGGCGCGATTTTCCGGTGACGTTCCCCACGCGGCGGGAGTTGAATTACAACTTCTACTTCCAGGACAAGTGGCAGGTTTCGAGCAAACTTACGATCGACATGGGGCTGCGCTACGAAATTCTAAAAGCGGGCCAGCCGCGCTTTCCGGGCGGGTACTCCAACTACAACTACCTGAACAATACTCTCGAAGTGGCGGGCTTCGGAAATATTCCGATGGACCTCGGCGTGAAGACGTATTACAACAGCTTCGGCCCGCGGTTGGGCATCAGCTACCGCGTTAACGACAGTACGGTAGTTCGTACCGGCTATGGCGTCAGCTTCGTACCTCGACGAACGGCGCAAACCAACTTCCCGGTGCTACAGAATAACGGCTTCCCGGCGGCCAATGCGTTCGTGCCCTCAACCGTGCTCATGCAAACCGGGTTCCCGGCGTTTGAGGTGTTCGACATTCCCAACGACGGAATCATCCATAACCCTTCGCTTTCGTCGAACTATGGCTCCGCGCCTCTCGACCTGGCCGTGCCCTACGTACAAAGTTGGAACGTGGCCATTCAGCGCGCGCTACCGGGGAACTTCTCGGTAGAGGCGGCTTACGTGGCCAATCACGGCGTGAACAACCAAACTGATTACGACATCAACAACTCACGCATTCCCGGCAGCGGTAACAACGGAAGGCTGCTCTACCAGCAGTTCAAGCGAACGGCGACGACGACCACGGCGATTGGCACCCACACTTACTACAACTCGCTGCAGATGAAGCTGGACCGCCGCTTCCACGCCGGGCTGCAGATCACAACCTCCTACACCTGGAGCAAAGGCATCAACTTCTCTGAGGACAACGGCGGGATGAATCTGCCCATGGACGTAAGTCTGAACAAGGCGCGCATGAGCGATAACCGCACCCATGTGTTCACACAGAGCTACATGTGGGACCTGCCGTTCGGACGGGGCAAAAATTGGGCTACCTCCGGTGTAGCATCGCACGTTCTCGGCGGCTGGCAGGTACAAGGGCTGCTGTCGTTGATGACCGGGACGTGGTTCTCGCCATCGGCGGCAGCTTCTCTGTTGAACGCACCGGGTAACTCATCGCGGCCGAACTGGATCGCGCCCGTCAGCTATACGGGCTTGGCCGGTCCCGGACAGAAATTCTTCAATGTGAATTCGTTCGAGAATCCCGCGCAGAACACGCTGGGCAATGCGGGCAGGAACATTCTGGTCGGCCCCGGCATCGTGAATATCGACGGATCGCTGTTCCGCGACTTCCGGGTAAAAGAGGGATGGACGCTCACGCTTCGGGCGGAGTCATTCAACGTCTCGAACACGCCGCACTTCAACAATCCCAACGGCGGCATTAACTCTCCGCAGTTCGGCGAAATCAACGGGGCAGCGGGCGACCAGCGGCAGTTGCAGTTCGGCCTGACCATGCGGTTTTAAGGGAGGCGCGCGAGGGGGGAGGCGAGGGAGCTCCCCCCGAGTGCGCCATCCTGGGAAGGTGAGGCGCACATTTCTAACCGCCGAGTGGCGGTGGCTGGCGATGTTGAACTATCGGATCGATCGCCAGGTACTGCTTCCGCTGGTACCCGCCGGAACGGAGCTCGACACCTGGCGCGGGGAAGCGATCGTCAGCGTGGTTGGGTTTCGCTTTCTGAAGACGAGCGTGTTGGGCGTGCCGGTGCCGTTTCATCGCAACTTCGATGAGGTGAACCTGCGGTTCTATGTGCGGCGCGAGTCTGGGGGCTCCTTGCGGCGGGGAGTGGTGTTCATCCGCGAGGTGGTGCCGCGGTGGGCGATTGCTGCCCTGGCGCAGTGGACTTACAACGAGCCCTACGTGGCACTGCCGATGAAGAGCGAGACGGGCCCGACGGGCGCCCGCTATGCATGGGAACACGCCGGGCGGTGGAACAGCATCGCGGTGGAAGTGGCGGGCGAACCAAGTCCGCTGGTTGCGGGGAGCGAGGCTGAGTTCATCACCGAACACTACTGGGGCTACACGCAGCAGCGCGATGGGGGCACGGTGGAGTACGAGGTGAAGCATCCACCGTGGCGCGTGTGGAACGCGAAGGCGGCGACGCTTGCTTGCGACGTGCGCGGGTTCTACGGCGCGGCTTATGCCGAGGCTCTGACCGTACCGCCGTGCTCGGCGTTTTTGGCTGAGGGCTCGGAGATTGCGGTGATGTCGGCGAGGCGAATTGAGTTGCAGCGCATTTAGAGCCGCGGCGCCTTTACCCGAAGACGGCTGCGAAGGCGGTCTTGATCACGACGTAGAAGCCCCACGGGATGAGAACGGCGCCGAGCGCGGATCCCCAACTTTTGCGGGTGA
The DNA here is from genome assembly GCA_040007195.1 of Acidobacteriota bacterium. Taxonomy (GTDB): domain Bacteria; phylum Acidobacteriota; class Terriglobia; order Bryobacterales; family Bryobacteraceae; genus JAFLBB01. Next base: position 37,127 of record JBDTVQ010000016.1, read on the forward strand.
TGACGGACATGCCGGTGGCGAGCAGCAGGATGGTCCAGAGGGAGAAGAAGTCGATGCTGGTGAGCAGGCTTTTTATCCAGGCGGCGGAGTCCGGGCCTAGATAGTAACCGAGGTTGATACCGACTGGATTTTTCAGGTCGAATTCCGCGGCGGGCAGGGCGAGCATGACGGCGAGGGCGGCAAGGGAGTTCAAAATGCCAGGCAGCATCGACCAGGAGACGACGCCCAGTGCCTGCGGGAACGCGCAGGGGCCATCCAGCAAATATTTGAACACCAGCATCAGGACGG
>JBDTVQ010000017.1:0-36045 GCA_040007195.1 Acidobacteriota bacterium
CAGGAAGCTGGCGAAACTGTGGCCGGTCTGGTTGATGAAGCCAGGCAGGGCGGTCTGGTTCGGTGAGAAGGAAAAGTCGCCCGAGCCGGATTTGCCGCGGGTGTTGTAGTAGTAGCGGCGGTTTTCGAACCCGAATTTGAAGTTGTGGGTGCCGCGGATGTAGGTGAAGTCGGCCTGGCCGATAGTGGAGCCGTTGTAGGAGCCGCCGCGATTACCTGAGCCGAGGCGTCCGCCGGCGCCGATGCCGCCCCCTTGGAAAGGCTGGCCGCTGAAGTTCAAGACGGGGAAGTGGGTGCCGGGCACGTTCTGCATACCGATTTTCTGGGGCCAATCCTGGTCGACGAAGACGCTCTCATTGTTATTGCCGAAGCGGTTGTAGCCGAGGGCAAAGTGGGCCAGCAGGGTTGGCCGTAGCGTAACGTCATACGCCATGCGGATCATGGTGCCCGGAGTGTCCTGATTCTGGTAGACGCCAGTGGGCGTATTGGGCGGCGTGCCCCAACGGGGAGAGCCGGAGTTGTAGCGCGTGCGGAAGTTGCGGTTGAACATCGCGCTGAGGCGGTGGTTCACATTGAAGTTGTGATCGCCTTTGAAGGTCAACATGCGCTCGCGGAACTCAGGGCAGCAGGCGCCGAGGGCAGGCATGTTGTTGAGCATGGAATCGAAGACGGGGTCGGTGATCGGCGCCAGTTCGAGGATCTTCGACGATACCGGGCTCCAGCGGCTGCGCGGAAGCTGGTTATTGGGGAAGATGTCTCGGACCCAGGTATTGCCTACCTGGCGCGAGGAATTGGGATCGTAGATGGCGCCGAATTGGACACTGCGTCCGGCGGCGTCGGTGCCCACGGTGGTGCCGGAGGCGGCATTGCCTGTGAATGCGGGGTTCAGGAGCTGCGAGAAATCGCCGCGCTTGAAATTGACGGTGGGAAGCTGCGTGAGAAGGGTCTGGCTGTAGTCCTTCTGGGTGGTGCGCTCCATATTGTGAAAGAAGAAGCTCTTGTTGCGGCCGTCGTAGAGCTTGGGGATATAGACGGGACCTCCGATGGAGTAGCCGTAGTTGTGCTGTTTGTAGGGCTGGCGTTCGATGCCGGCAGAGTTTGAGTTGAAGTTGTTGGCGCGAAGGGCATCGTTCTGGCCGTAGTAGTAGGCAGAGCCATGGAGCGAGTTGGTGCCGGATTTGGTGGCGAAATTGGCCACCGAGGTCTGCGTTCCGGAGTATTGCGCGCTGACGGTGCCGGTTTGGAGTTTGAACTCAGAGATGGATTCGGCCGAGGGGCTGAACTCGGAGTTCGAGCCGCCGGCGAGGTCCATGCGGCCGACGGAGATGCCATCGATCAGAATTTCATGCGTGTAGTTCTGGCCGCCGTTGATGGAGCCCTGCCAGGTGCTGCCGATGGTGCCGGGCAGCGAGGTAAAGATGAACTGCTGGATCTGGCGGCGGCCGCCGCCGACGGCGATGGGCCAGGAGTCGAACTCCTTCTTCGAAACGTAGGAGCCGATTTCGGCGGTACCGGTTTCGAGTTGCGGAGGGTCGCTGGAGACGGTAATGGAATCGGTGACGTTGCCGACGTCGAGTGAGAAGTCGACGGTGAGCGTCTGCGCGACGCCGAGGACGACGTTTTCGCGGACAGCGGTCTTAAAACCGGGCGCACTGACGGTGATGCGGTATGTGCCTGGCGACAGGGACGGCAGGCGGTACACACCGGCGTCGGTGGTTGTGGCATTGAGTTCAACGCCGGTTGCTGGATTTAGGATTTTCACAGAGGCCCCGGCGACGACCGCGCCGGAGGAATCCAAGATGGATCCGTTCAATGTGCCACGTTCGCCTTGTGCGAATGCGCTTACGGAAAGCAATAGCATACAGCTTAGACTTCGATAGAACATAAGCGACCCCCCACTAACCTCGGATGTAGATAGCTTCATTAAGTAAAGCTAACTGAAATACATTATTGATCTGTAATGTGAATGTCAACCCGGAATAGGGGGCCGAGTGGATGGCTGTGGGCGGCGGGATGGTGGCGACGGTGGGAGGCAGCGCGGGATGCGGGGCCGGGCGTGGTTGACGGGCGGCGAAGAAGGAAAGTAGGGTGGCTGTGATGATGCTCTTCCTGGCAGCGGCGGTTTGGACGGTTGACCTGCTGCCGGCCACGTTGAGCACCGGAGAGACCCAGCAGAAGAAGCCTCTACCGGCGACGATGCCGGGCGGCGTGGCGGTGTTGGATTTTGACGGGGATGGAAAGCTCGATTTGTTTTTTGAGGGTGGGGAAGCGCGGAACAAATTGTTGCGGAATTTGGGCGGGATGAAGTTCGCGGATGTGACGGTGAAAGCCGGCTTGGCGGGGAGCGGTTATTCGATGGGGGCGGTGGCGGCGGACTACGACGGCGATGGGTGGGTGGACCTGCTGGTGTGCGGACTGCGAGCGGTGACGGTGTATCGCAATCGGGGGGATGGTACGTTCGCGGTAGCGACGACGGCGGCAGGGGTGAACAACCATGAGCGGTGGTCGGTAGGGGCGGCATGGGTGGATTGGGATCGCGACGGAGATTTGGACCTTTTTATCCTGAATTATCTGAAGTGGGATCCGGCGAAGGAGCAGGTGTGCCTGGTGAACGGCAAGCCGGACTTCTGCCATCCGAAGAACTACGAGCCGGAGGCGAATGCGCTGTTCCGCAACAACGGCGACGGGACGTTCACGGACATTTCGGAGGAGTCGGGCATTGCGGCGCACAAGGGCAAGGGGATGGGAGTGGCTGTCGTCGATGGGGACGGGGACGGCTGGCCGGATCTGTTTGTGACCAACGACCGGATGTTCGCGTTCTACTTCCGGAATGTAGAAGGCAAGCGGTTCGAAGAGTGCGCGTTAGCGCGCGGGGTGGCGGTGCCGCAGGATGGCAATCCCGTGTCGGGCATGGGCGTCGACGGTCAGGATTACGATAACGACGGGAAGGCGGATCTTGTCTACACGGCGTTGCGCGATGAGACGTTTCCGCTGTATCGCAATGTTGGCGGGGATTTTGAAGAGGCGACGAGCAGGAGCAAGATGGGCGTGTTGACTCGGGCGATGTCGGGGTGGGGCGTGGTGTTCGCGGACCTGGATAACGACGGGTGGAAAGACATGGCGGCGGCGCGGAGCGATGCGTTGTCGGCGACGGGCGGCAAGGGCGCGGGGGCGAAGGAGCCGCCGTCGTGGTTCCGGAACAGGGGGCGCGCGGGCGGTGCGGCTGGCGCGGGCGGTGCGGCTGGCGCGGGCGGTGCGGCTGGCGCGGGCGGTGCGGTCACTTTCGAATTGGGCACGGGTTGGGAGGCGATGCCGAAGGCGATGTATCGCGGGCTGGCGGCGGCGGACCTGGATGGCGATGGGTGTTTGGATGTCGTGGTGACAGCGCTGGGGGAGCAGGCGCGCGTGATGCGCAATCCGTGCCAGGGAGTTGGCCATTGGTTACAGGTGCGGGCGGCGCGGGGCGCGGTGCGGGTGCGCGTGGACGGGCAGTGGCGCGAGGCGTCGACAACGGCGGGATATGCGTCGTCGAATGCGGGACCGCTGCATTTTGGAGTAGGCGCGAAGACAGAGGTGGAGGCCGAGGTGATTTGGTTTGACGGGAAGTCGACGGTGGTGAAGACGGCGGTGGACCGCGTGTTGCAGGTGTCGCGATGAAGCGGGCGGTTTAGCTGCTCTGCGCGGCGATGAGCGCGCAGACGTTGTCCGAGCAAGGGGCAAAGGCGATGCGCGAGGGGCGGTACGCGGAGGCCGAACGGATCTATCGCGAGATGGTGAAGGCAAATCCGGGCGAGGCGCGGTTGCAATTGAATTTGGGTTTGGCGCTGTATTCGGCCGGGCGGTATGAGGAGGCGCTGCGGGAGTTGGCGTCGTTTGAGAAAGCGCATCCGAAACCGGGTCCGGTGCATTTGGTGATGGGGACGGCGCATCTGAAGATGGGCCGGGCGTGCGAGGCGGTGGCGCCGCTCGAGAAGGCACGGCAGTGGCAGTCGAGCGCGCAGGTGTTGGTGGAGTTGGGGGACGCGCAGTCGGGGTGCAAGCGGTATGGCGACGCGGGGGAGAGCTACCGGGCGGCGGCGAAGTTGGACGCGCAAGGCGGGAAGACGGCGCGGGCGGCGGCGCGGGCGTTTTGGCAGGCGAGAATGTACGCCGAGGCGAAGGAGCTGTTCGCACAGGTGGAGGGGGCGTTTGCGGGCGAGGCGGAGTTTCTGTATGAGTACGGCGACACGCTGGCGCGCCTGGACGGGGCCGAGGCGGGGTTAGAAAGGTTGCAGAAGGCCGTGGAAAAAGAGCCGCGGTTGACGGCGGCGCATGGGGCCCTGGGGCGGGCGTTGTTGGACGTGGGAAAGGCAGCCGAGGCGGTGCCGCACCTGGAGCGGGCGGTTGCGGTGGACGCGGCGCTGCTGTTGCCTTTGAGCAAAGCTTACAAGGCCGTGGGCAGGGCGGAAGACGCGGCGCGGGCGGAAGGGGAATACAAGAAAAAGTTGGGAGGGAAATAGGGCCCCGGGCCGGGAGCGATGAGGCTGCCAGGCGGGCCGCATTAAACCCCTCTCACCGGGGGCGTTTGGGCATCACCCCTGTGTTACCGTAATCGGGAATGTTCCTCTACGCGGCGGCCATATTTCTGAGCGCGTTTCTGCTGTTTCAGGTCCAACCGATCATCGCCCGCATCATTCTCAGTTGGTTCGGCGGAACAGCGGCCGTTTGGACGACGTGCATGCTGTTTTTTCAGATTGGCCTACTCGCTGGTTACTTCTACTCGCACTCGTTGATCAAGCGGCTGGCGCCACGGACACAGAGCATTCTGCACATTACACTGCTGCTGCTGAGCCTGGCCGCGCTGCCGATTTTGCCATCGGAAGCGTGGAAGCCGCAGGGCACCGAGAATCCGACGATCCGAATCATGCTTCTGCTGGCGGCGACGGTCGGCCTTCCTTATATGCTGCTGTCGACCACTTCGCCGCTGTTGCAGGCCTGGTATTCGCGCTCAGAAAAGGGCGCGATGCCCTACCGCCTGTTTGCCCTGTCGAACCTTGGCTCGATGCTGGCGCTGCTCAGCTACCCTCCGTTGATCGAACCGAACATGCCGACGCGCCTGCAGGCATACGTGTGGTCGGGCGGGTATGTGCTGTTCGCCGCGCTGACGTCGTACTTGGCCTATAAAGGACGGTCGTCCGAATCACTGGCGGCCATTACGGCGGTCAGCGACGATCCGGCAATTGCAGACGAAACGCCGCCGGGATTCTCGACCAAGCTGCTGTGGGTGGCGCTAGCGGCTTGCCCTTCGATGTTGATGCTGGCCACGACGAATCACATGTCGCAGGACGTGGCCGCGATCCCGTTTCTGTGGGTGCTGCCGTTGAGCCTGTACCTGCTCAGCTTCATCCTGACGTTCGACGCGCGCGGCTGGTATCAGCGGAATATTTTCCTGGTGCTGCTGGCTCCGGGGTTGGGCGGGATGGCGTACCTGCAATGGTCGAACGCGCATGAGTTGAAGATGCAGTGGACGATCGCCGCGCTGTCGGCGGGGTTCTTCATCTGTTGCATGGTGTGCCACGGCGAATTGTCGCTGCGGAAGCCGAGCCCGCGCTATCTGACGTCGTTCTATCTGGCACTCAGCGTCGGTGGAGCGATTGGCGGGCTGTTCGTGGGCGTGGTGGCGCCGTACCTGTTCCAGAACTACTTCGAACTCCCAGTTGCGCTCGCTTTCTGCGGACTGCTGGCCTACATCGTGGCCATCGAAGAACCCGGCTACACATGGCGTCAGGCGGCGGTCACATTGCCCTCGTTCGCGCTGCTGGCGGGTATGGTGGGCTTGTGGGTTTTCCTCGGCGTGAGTATTCGCGACAGCGTGAAAGGCTATCGCCTGGTGACTCGCAACTTTTACGGCTCGCTGCGCATTCGCCAAACGGGTGACGGGACCGGATGGGAAGACTACCGCACGCTGCTGCACGGCGCCATCAATCACGGCGAGCAGTGGATGCATCCGGCGAGGCGGCGCGAACTGCTCACCTACTATTGCGCCAACACCGGCATTGGCCGCTCGATGCGCGTGCGCACGGAAGGCGTACCGCAAAAGGTGGGCGTGCTGGGATTGGGCGCGGGCACGATGGCTGCGTTCGGACGCAAGGGCGACGACATCACCTTTTACGAGATCAACCCCATCGTTCCGAAGATCGCCAATACCGAGTTCACGTTCTATCCGGACTGCCCGGCAAACAAGCGCATCATCATGGGCGACGGGCGGCTTTCGCTCGAACGGCAGCCGCCGCAGAACTTCGACGTGCTGATGATGGACGCATTTTCGGGGGATTCCATTCCGGTGCATCTGGTGACCAAAGAAGCGTTCCAGTTGTACTTCCGGCACTTGAAGCCTACCGGCTATCTGGTGATGCACATCTCCAACAAGTACCTGAATCTTGAACCGGTGCTGGCGCGGATCGCCAGCGATCTCAACAAGGCGGCAATGTTAGTGGAGACCGAAGAGGACGAATCGGGCGACTGCTTTGGCACGACCTTCGTCGTGATGGCCCATACGCCCGAGGCTTTCCAAACGCAGCCGTTTGCCGGCATCACCGCCCACCCGCAGACACGCGACGGCGTGAACACCTGGACTGACGACTACTCCAACCTGTTCCGCATCTTGAAGTAGGCCTCTGGCAGGGGTTCGCCCACTAAACATTCATTCACATGAATGTTGTTTTTATTACACGCCGACCCCTAGCGCTTTCTACTTGTAACCCACTAGGCTAGCCGGAATGTGGCGTTCAACAGGGGGCTTGACGCCAGGGGGAGATGCGGTCGTACACCCCTGGTTTGCCTGGCCTCCGAGATTGTGGGTCTTGCCCGCGCAGGCAGTTGCGGTGATGCCGCTCGTAGTGTTTCTCGTCTCGTCAATCATCCTGGGCTGGGGGCTTGGCGACCTGCGGCTGGGCGAAGGCGACCTGGTGGCCAACGAGGGCATTAATGCGCAGGATGAGGCGGTCTACAGCTTTGCGGCGCGTGAGATGGCGCGCAGCGGCGATTGGGTGACGCCGCAGTTCCTGGGCCGCTACTTCTTATACAAGCCGCCGGCCGTCTATTGGCTGTCGGGCGTATCGGCGGCGCTGCTGGGCGACCATGCGGCCTCGTATCGAATTCCGGCGGTGCTCGCGTCGGCGGCTACCTGTGCGCTGCTGTTTGCGGCCGTGGTGCGTACGTCGGGATGGACCGCGGCCTATGCCGCCTGGTTCGTGCTGCTGAGCTGCCCGTTGTGGATCAGTCTCGCCCGCAGGAACGTGACTGATCCGATCTTCTGTTTCGCCGTGACGCTGGCCGTTGTGCACGCGCGGCGGGCGGGCTGGGCGTTTTCGGTGGGAACGGCGCTGGCCATTCTGACAAAAGGCGCGGCGGGTGCGATTCCGCTGGCCGTGGCTGCCGTGGCATGGATGACGGCGGGCCAGGACCAGCGCCCGGCATTGCGGCAGGTGCTGGTTGCCGTGGGGCGCGTGGCGCTGCTGGCGGCCCCGTGGTTTGCGATTCAAATGTGGCTCCACCCACGTTGGTTCTACGAAGAGTTCGTGCGCGTGGAACTACTGGCATGGGGGCTGCAGGCTCCACCGCAGCTATCCGCTGAACCGTTCTGGTGGTTCTACGGAAAGCATCTCGTGGAACAACACGGGCTCCCGGTCTTGCTGGCGGCGATGGGTTGCCTGATGGCCATCCGCCGGGGTGACCGCACGATTCTCGTTCCTGTTCTTTGGGCCCTGGCGATGACGGTGGCCATTGGCGGATACTCGTTCCGCCACGCCACCTATCTGATGCCGCTCATACCGGCCATTGCCTGGCTGGCCGCATCGGCGCCCCGATGGACCCATTGGATTTGGCTTGCCGCCGCGCCCTTGCTTGTGGTCAACGCCGCATTCGTCGCGCAAGGTAGCCGCGCGGTGCAGCCCTCGATTGCCGCCTTGGAGCAGCGAGTCTCCGCTGGGGTCACGTCGCCGCTGTTGGTAATGGGCACCGGCGATCATTTCCATGCGGCTCTGCTTCCGTTTCCGAGCGTGCGCTATGTCATGCTCGACTCCTCGCTTCCCCCCAAGGGCTTCGCGCTGGACTTCCGTTCGATGGGCATTGCCGTGAGCGTCGACGAATTCCTCAACCTGAAAGATCACCGTACACGCTTTGAACAAGTACAGCGGGAATGGGGACTCAGCCGGCACGGCGCGACGGCAACGGTGATCCTGTTCCGCGACGGCGCGGAGCTGCAACGGTTGAAAGACGGAGCGCCGGCGTACGACATTCTGGAGACCGGCCCGGACGCGAAGGTAATTATGGCAAGGCAGTGATAGCATGTTCCGCGTGTCCACCAGAAGACAGTTCCTTGCATCGGCCGCCGCGACAGCATATGGGCAGACGGCCAAGCCGCGCCTCAATGTCGTTGTCATCCTCTGCGACGATCTCGGCTATGGCGATTTAGGCTCCTACGGCTCGCCAATCGCCACGCCAAACATCGATTCGCTCGGCCGCGATGGGATGCGCTTCACGCAGTACTATTCGGGCAATCCGGTTTGCTCACCCTCGCGCGCCGCATTGCTCACCGGACGCTATTGCGTTCGCGCGGGAGTTCCGATGGTTTTGTTCCCGCGCGACAAAGTGGGAATGCCCACCTCCGAGATCACGATGGCGAACGTGCTCAAAGGCGCGGGCTATGCGACGCAGATTGTCGGCAAGTGGCACCTTGGCCACGTGGCGCCGTATTTGCCTACGTTCCGCGGATTCGATCACTACTTCGGCATCCCGTATTCAAACGACATGAGCCCGCGCTGGCTGATGGACGATACCAAAGTTGTGGAAGAAAACACCGGCCTGGAGGAACTGACGCCGCGCTATACCGACCGCGCCGTGAAATTCATCGAGGCGTCCAAGGGCAAGCCGTTCTTCCTCTACATGCCTCACACCTATCCGCACATTCCTCTGGCGGCGAGCAAGCGGTTCGCGGGGAAATCGCCGCAGGGGATCTACGGCGACGTCGTGCAGGAGATCGATTGGAGCGTGGGCGAGATTCTGGCGGCCTTGAAGCGCATCGGCGCGGAGCAGAACACGCTGGTCATCTTTACCTCCGATAACGGGCCTTGGTATCAGGGTTCGCCTGGCCGCCTGCGCGGGCGCAAGGGCATGACGTGGGAAGGCGGGCAGCGCGTGCCAATGCTGGCCCGTCTGCCCGGCCGCATCCCGAAGGGAAGGGTCAGCGACAACCCCTGCGGGACCTGGGACCTGATGCCCACCATCTGCAATTTGACCGGCGTGACCAAGCCGAATGTGAAGCTCGACGGCGTGGATCTGACGCCGGTGCTCACCGGAAAGGTGAAGACCATCGAGCGCGAACCGATGCTGATCTTTGACGGCTGGGATCTGCAGTGTGCCCGTTGGGGCAAATGGAAGCTGCACGTGGCGCGGCGCAACCATGTCATCTACAGCCCCGCTCCGGCGGAAGGCGTGCTCACGCTGCCGGTGAACCCCGAACTCTACGACGTGACCACCGATCTCGATGAGAGCTACAACGTGGCGGACCAGAATCCGCAGGTGGTCGCCCAGATCATGGGTTTCGTGGACCGTATGATGGAGGGAATGCCTGATGCGGTGCGCAACGCGCGGGCCGAAGTGTTGAAGCGCCGCACCGTGCTGCCACCGTCTGGAGCGCTGCCGCGCCCGGCGTCGAATTGAAGGAAAGGAACTTGCGATGAAACTGTTGCTCCCGCTGCTGTTGACCACTGCCGCCTTTGCGGCCGACCCCGGATTCCATGCCCTCTTCAACGGCAAGTCGCTGGACGGCTGGATGCTGGTGGGCGGCAAAGGTCCGGGCTACGTCGTCGAGAACGGCGTGTTGGTGTGCCCGGCCGACGGCGGCGGCAACCTCCTGACCGAACGCGAATATGCCAACTTTGTCTTGCGTTTCGAATTCCGTATGGAACCAGGGAGCAACAATGGCGTGGGTATCCGCACTCCTAAAGAGGGCGATGCGGCCTATGTCGGCATGGAGATCCAGATTCTGGATCACAATGACGCCAGGTACCAGGGCAAGTTGCGTCCGGCTCAGCATCACGGTTCGATTTACGACGTGATTGCGGCAACCAAAGACACGCTGAAGCCCGTGGGGGAGTGGAATCGCGAGGAGATCACGGCCAACGGTCCTCAGATCGAAGTGAAGCTCAATGGCGAAGTGATTACTAGAGGTAACCTTAGTACTATCGTGGACCCCGGAATATTGGCTAAGCATCCTGGGATCAGGCGGACAACGGGCCACTTGGGTTTTCTGGGCCACGGGACGAGAGTGGAGTTTCGAAACATCCAAATAAAAGAAACTAAATGATTTAGCCGCCAACAGGGGCTCATGAAAGATAGGCTAGACGAAAGTTCGTGAGAATCCCCCTCAAGTTGGGGTACACTAGCCTTGCTAGTAGTAGTAGGCATGAACTCTGAAGAATTGAATCAATTTTACGTAAGGGCCTCTCACGAAGCTGTTGTGTTACCGATACGAAGAGACGTGAGGATGGAAGCGATCAAAACCACGAGTACGGATTGGCCGATGCAACTTGCCGTGTTCAATCGGAACCTGGCGTTGGATCGCGTGGGAGGAGACGAAGAACTTCTGCGCGAAGTCGCACAGTTGTTTCTCCAGGAATACCCATCGCTGATGTGCCAGTTGGAAGAAGCCGTGGCGCGGGACGACGCCGGCAGGGTGATGGAGACGGCGCACACGATGAAGGGATCGCTAGCCACGCTCGGCGCGGAAGCGGGAACCCAGATCGCGCTGCAGTTGGAAACGATGGGCCGCCACCGGACACTCACAGGTTCGCGAGAAACCAGCCGTGCGCTGGCCGAACAGTTGACCGAGCTCGAAAAAGAACTCCAAAAAGTCGCCACGGGCGTCTAGCGCACCGGGCCGTTGGGCCGGGCGTATCGGGCCGTCAGGCATGCGCTTATGTGGCTGTTATCGCGAGCGCAAAATTCGGCCGCAACTCGCCCCCCGCAACGTCCACAATGGCTCCAAAACGGGCCATGCTATAGTGAAAACTCACATTCACATGGTTCCAACCGAGGCCAGAGAAATTGTCTGCGCGCATAGCCCGGACTCCGACGATGCGTACATGTTTTACGCGATGGCAACGCGAAAGGTGCGCTCGCGCCTCATTCAGGTGTCGCATGTCCTCTCCGACATCGAAACTTTGAACCGCAAGGCAATGGAGGGGGCCTATGAGCTGACGGCGATCAGCTATCACGCCTACCCCTACGTCGCCGACAAGTACCAGTTGATGGCCAGCGGCTCGAGTGTGGGCGACGGATATGGCCCCCTGCTGATCTCCACCCGGAACATGGACCCGTCCGAGATCAAAGGGAAGCGCATTGCCATTCCCGGCAAAATGACGACGGCTTTCCTGACATTGAGCCTGTTCGAGCCCGACTTTATCCCGGTGGTGACGCCGTTCGACAAGATTCCCGACGCCGTGCGCGATCACTCCGTGGACCTCGGCCTGGTGATTCACGAGGCGCAGCTCACCTTCGCCAAGGGTGGTTTCCACTGCATCGCCGACCTCGGCAAGTGGTGGAAGCAGAAATACGGCCTTCCGCTGCCGTTGGGCGCCAACGCGCTGTTGCGCTCGCTACCCGCCGATATCAAAAGCGAATGCTGCCGCATGATGAAAGAGAGCATTCAGCACGCCTTCGATCATCACGAAGAAGCGCTGAACTACGCCATGCAGTTTGCCCGCGACATGGAAACGCCGGTGGCCGATAAGTTTGTCGGCATGTACGTGAACCACCACACGATCGATTGCGGAGAAGACGTGCCGGCTGCCGCTCAGAAGCTGCTCGATATGGGCTTCGAGGCAGGCATTCTGCCGACTCGCATCGAAGTCGAATTCGTTCGTTAAGCCTTTTCCCTGCAACGTAACCACCGCTTCGGTGGTCTAATCTAAGTATGTTCTTCCGAACTCTGCCGGCTCTGTGTCTGACCGCTATTGCCCTGCTCGCCCAAGATGGGTCGAAACAGGTGATCAAGATGCTGAAGGATTTGGGCAAGGACGGCAGCACCCAGTCCATTGAGCGGGTAAAGCCGTATCTGACCGACGGCGACGTAGAGGTGCGGCGCGAGGCCGTTACGACGCTAGTGCGCCTGGGAGGGCTTGACGGATTGGACCTGCTGGTGGCGGCCACCAAAGATCCGGATGAGGAGATTCAGATCCGCGCGACGGATGGCCTGGTGAACTTCTATCTGCCCGGGTATATCGAATTCGGGCTGACGGCTTCGCTCAAGCGGGCTGGGAGCAGTCTGAAGGGCAAGTTTTCCGATACAAACGACCAGGTGATTCCGCCCTACGTGAAGGTGCGCGAAGACGTTGTATTGGCGTTGGGCGCGCTGGCCAAGGGCGGCATCTCCGAACAGTCGCGGGCCGAGGCCGCGCGCGCCGTGGGCATTCTGCGCGGCAAGGCGGCGGTACCCGATCTGGTGGAGGCGATCAAAGGGAAGAAGACGGCCGTGATCTACGAATGCCTGGTCGCCTTCCAAAAGATCGGCGATCCCGAGGCGGCCGATTCGTTCTCTTTCCTGCTGCGCGACCTGGACGAGAAGGTGCAGATCGCGGCTATCGAAGCCACGGGCCAATTGCGCAATAAGAACGCCATCCCTAAGCTGCGCGAGGTGCTGGGCGACAGCAAGAGCAGCAAGGTGAAGCGGGCGGCGCTGGTCTCGATCGCCAAATTACCGGACGAAGGCAACCGGCCCGTCTACGAACAGTTCATCGTCGATCGCGACGAAGGGTTGCGCGCGGCAGCCGCCGAAGGGTTCGCCCGTCTCAAGAACCCCGAAGACGCCGTGCGCATGGTGAAGCTCTTCGATAAAGAGAAAAAGATGAGTCCGCGGCTGAGCATGGCCTTTGCCGCCGCGATGCTGGGCAAGCGCGAACTGAGCCCATTGAGCCCGCTGCAATACCTGGTGAACACGCTGAATTCCTACTCCTGGCGGGGCATCTCGCAGGCGTTTCTGATCGAATTGTGCCGAGAGCAGGACATCCGCGAGGCGCTCTATCCGGTGATGCACGAGCGGACGAAGGAAGAGAAGGTTTACCTGGCGGGGATACTGGCCCGCACCTATGCAGCCGACGCGCGGCCGGCGCTAGAGAAGTTGAGCCAGGATGGAGATACAGAAGTGGCCCAGGCGGGGGCCCGGGCCATTCGGACTTTGGGGTTGAAGCAGTAGCGGTACGCGCTGGACGGCGGAAGCGGAAAAGCCTTACTTGGCTTTCTTCTGCTTCTGCTGACCGACGCGGACTTTGAACTGCCGCTGCACCATTTCGGCGTGAGCCTTCCAGTCATAGCGGCTGCGAACATCCGCGACATAGGCATCAACGTCGGCGCCCTTCGGCAACACGGCAACAACCGTGGCAGTTTGCGTGCCGTCCGGGCTCAGGATCTTAAAGCGACGTGCGTTCGGAATTCCCATAACTTTTTTAGTTTAGCATGGCGGATGCGCGGGCCGCCTCATCCACCCGACGCCTGCCCATAGGCCCTCGGGCTGGCTAAAACGGCTCGCACTTTCCCGAGAAAGGCGCTGAGCGTGAAGGGCTTTTGCAGGAACTCGTAGCCTTGCGAGAGTTGCGCCGACGACAGAGCCGCCTGGCCGGTATAGCCGGAGATGAACATCACCCTGGTTTCGGGCCGCTGGAGCGACAGTTGCCCCGCCAATTCTACGCCGCCCATGCCGGGCATGACTACATCGGTGACGAGCATGGGAATCAGGCCCCAATAGGCTCGCGCCTTTTCCAAGGCCTCTTCGCCGCTCGAGGCTTCGATCACCTCGTAGCCTTCGCGCGTGAGCACTTTGCCCATCAGCGCGCGGATACCGTCCTCGTCGTCGACCACGAGAATTGTCTCTTTCGGCGTGGGCGGCGGGGCAATCTCCTCGGGAGGAGGGGCGGCGGATTCCTCGCCCGCGCACGGCAGGAATAGCGTAACGGTGGTACCGACCTGGTAGTCGCTCTCGACCATTGCATCGCCGCCGGTCTCGCGGATGAACCTGTAGAAGCGCGATAGTTCTTCATTGCCCTGCTCGCCGCTGAGGTTGGGTGCGAAGAGGTTGGAACGCGCCTCCGGATGGAGGGCGATGCCGGTATCGCGCACTTCCAGGCGCATGTAAGCCGGATGGCCCAGCGCGCCCTCGGGACGCGCCGTGGCCGCCTCACGGTGATCCACGCGCGTCGAGATAGTGAGTGTGCCTCCCGACATCATGTTGGCCGCGGCCCGGCGAACCAGAAGTTCCACCCCCAAACGGAGGCGATCGGGATCGGTGCGGACCAAAGTATCGGGGGTGCCCGTTTGCAAGTGAACCTGCACGGCATCGCCGGCCATCGCCGAGAGCGAATCGTGCCATTCGGCGAGCAGCGGAGCGAGGTGGACGCTTCGACCGTCGGGCTCGGACTCCCGCCGCGTGCTGGCGGCCAGGTGAGAAGTGAGAGCGGACAGCCGGTCGCCCGCCGCGAGAATCTCCTGTACGTGCCCGCGTAACGGATTATCTGCGTCGAGACCGTGGAGCAACTCCTCGCCATAGCCGGAGAGGATCATCAACAGGTTGTTGGAATCGTGGACGATGCGGCCGGCCAGATCGTGCAGGGCATCGACGCGCTCGCTTTGCGAGCTGAGCCGGACGATCTCGAATTCGGCGGTCACATCGAGGGTGAAACCGTGAACGCGCACCGGTTCGCCGGATTCGCCGCGAACGATGGTCCAGTGATCGCGCAAACGGCGCGAGCGGCCATCTTTCGCGGGCGTGCCGTAGTCGCATGAGCGGAACGCCGCGCCACGCAGGGAATGTTCCCAATAGCCCTTCAGCCGGGCCATGTCGCCCGCGTGGAGGCGCGCGCTCCAGAAGTCCGCGCCTTCGCGCCACAGTTCGGCATCGAGACCCATGGCGGCGGCGGCTGGAGTATCGACGGCGAGGAATCGCATCGCCGCCGGATCGAGCTCCCAGGTGAATGCCGGAAGCGCCGAAAGCTGTGTGCGAAGCAGGTCACGCTCGCCTTCGGCGGCGGCGCGGGCCTGTTCGGCGGCCTCCGTGGATTCCTCCACCGTGAGCAACACTTCGAGCTTCGAAAAATCGTCCCAGTCGCGGAAAGGGCGCAGGCCGAAGCGCATCCAGCGGCCGTCGGGCTGCATGCTCAGCTCGCTCATGGCCTCCGTGCGCTTGCCGGCAAGCATTTCAGGCACGGCTGTGCGGAGCACCTCGCTCGGCAGCAACTGCTCCACCGGCGGATCGCCCATGGTGAGCGGATCCAGGTTGAACATATTCCGCAGAGCGCGGTTGCTGATTTGGACGGTTCCGTCTGGGCCGATAATGCCCAGGCCGGACGGCACCGCAGCCATGATTTCCTGGTAGTACCGGCGCTCGGCCTCCAGCAGAGAGAGCAGCCGCGCAACTTCGCGCGGACTCCACATCTCTTGCTCTCGACGATTCATCAAGTTCCCTCTCCAGATAGTTTCCGGTTTGGACGCTCAACCCAGCAAGGGTACTTTTGAGTGGGGCAGTAGTGGTACGAAGTACCGTACCGGCGTTGGAAAGGTAATGGGGACTACGTGCAGTTGCGGTAGTTTACGGGTGATCGGCGAGACTGCGGTCGGCCAGTTCGCCGAAGACCGGAAGGCGGAAATTCTGCCGTTGATGCGTCTTGACCATCATGAAGATGCCGGTGGCCACCAAGGCCAGATGGAGCAGGCTTTTCACGTTGAATGCACCGCGTCCGTGCAAAAAAAACGGCGCGACACCCCAGTCGATGATCAGCCAGGCGACGAACAGGTAGAGGCCCTGGAAGGCGTGAAAACGGGAATTCCGGTCGCTTTGGAAGCGCTCGGCGGCCAGCACGAACACGCTGGCCAGCCAACCGAGGCCGGGGAGGTAGCAAAGGGTGTTCCAGGTGCGGGAGTCGATCGAGTCCGTGAAGTCCTTTTTCGCGCCGGACGCATAGGAGGGATTTCCGGTTCGAGGAGTGGCTTCCGGCTGCAGCGATCCGCACTGATTGCAGTAGGCGTCGGCAGCCGACACTTGACCTCCGCATTGTGTACAGTACGGCATTTCCGTTGAATCCCTGCAATAGTGTACGACAGCGTACGGGCAAAGGTTCCGTGGGCGCGCCCGTTCTAGGCCAGATCGGAGTACTGACGGCGAAGCTTCGCCAATTCCGCCTTCAATTCGCCCGTGAGCGCGCCCACCTCGGGTTTGCCGTACAAATTGTTGAGTTCGTTGGGATCCTTCGTCAGATCGAACAGTTCCCAGTATTCGCCCTCGCTGTAGTAGTGAATGAGCTTGTGGGTGGCCGTGCGCACGCCGCGGTGAGGCCCGATGCGGTGTGGGGTGAAGAAGGCGAAACTGGGATCGGACATCGCGTCCTTGCCTTTCCCGGCGAGCACCCACGAGTTTTCGTAGTAGGCGTAGTACATCGACGTGCGCCAATCGGCTGGGGCAGCCGCCGATTCGAGCAGTGGGCGCAGGCTGCGGCCCTGCATTTCGGCTGGGATGGGGCAGCCGGCATAGTCGAGAATTGTCGAAGCGTAGTCGATGTTGAGGGCGAAGGCATCGGTGGTGCGGCTGGAGGCCATGCCGCCGGGCGGGCGAATGATGAGGGGCACGCGCAGCGACGGTTCATACATGAATCGCTTGTCGTACCAGCCGTGATCGCCGACGAAGAAGCCGTTGTCGGTGGTGTAGATGATGAGGGTGTTGTCGTACTGATTAGTTTTGCGTAACTGGTCAAACAGGCGGCCGAGGTTGTCGTCGATGCCGGCGATGGCGCCGTAGTAATCCTTGACGAAGCGTTGATAGATCCAGCGCTTCTTGGCGGCGGCATCGAGGCCCTTGGGGATCTCCTTCCTGTAGTCGGGCTCGAGGGAAAGGTCCAGGCGCATGTCCTCGGCCGCGGCGGCGATTTTGCGCGTGGCGTAGTCGTCGTCGAAGGTTGCGGGATAGGGGATCTCCACGCCGTCATACAGCTTGGCGTAGCGCGGCGGCGGCAGGAATGGCCGGTGCGGCGCCTTGTGTTGGTAGACCAGGCACCAGGGCTTGTCGCCGCTGGATTGTTCGAGGGCACGCAGGGCGAGGTCGGTGGTGACGTCGGTGGCATAGCCGGTGAACTTCTTTCGGTGGCCGTTCTCAATGAATTCGGGATCGAAGTAGACACCCTGCCCGGGCAGCGCGCACCAGTAATCGAAGCCCTGCGGATTATCGGACATGTGCCATTTGCCGACGAACGACGTGCGGTAGCCGTTGGCTTTCAACACGCGCGGATAGGTGGGCAGGCTCTGGTTGAGATGCTCCTCCTGGCCCTTCATTTCGGAGTTGCCGAGAATGCGGTTGCGGTGCGAATAGGTGCCGGTGATGGTGGTGGCGCGTCCGGGCGCGCAGAGGGAGTTCGTGCAAAAACTATTGCTGAAGCGGACGCCCTCGGAAGCCAGGCGATCGAGAACCGGTGTACGCACGATCGAATTGCCATAACAGCCGAGTGCGCTGGTGGCGTGGTCGTCGGTCATCACGAAGAGGATGTTGGGACGTTTGGCGGCGCGGCCCGTGGAGCAGGCGGCGAGCCCGGCTCCGAGGCCTGCGGCGATGGCTTGACGGCGATTCATTTCTTGATCCTTTGCATGTCACCTAAGAAGAGATGGACGAAGAGCAGTCCGATGAGATGGAAGCTTCCCATGATGAGAAAGACGGGCGTGTACCCGAAGTGTGTGACGATATAGCCGGGCAGGAGCGCGGAGAAGAGCACTCCCCCGAAGCCGCCGAGGCAACTGCCGATGCCCGTCACCGATGCAGTGGCCGCTTTGGGGAAGACGTCCGAAGTTGTGGTGTAGAGGTTCGCCGACCATCCCTGATGGGCCGACGTAGCGAGGCTGACCAACACGACCGCGAAGATAGGATTGCCGGCCAGCACGCTCATAGCGGCAATGGGCATGCATGCGGCGCAGATGCCGAGAGCCGTTTTGCGCGCCTTGCCAACGGGCCAGCCGCGCTTGATGAGCGCGCCTGAGATCCAACCGCCGCCGACGCTGCCGAAATCGGCCATGAGATAGATGAAGGGAAGCGCCCAGGCGATTTCGGTCATCTTGAATTTGCGCACATCGAACAGGTAGGGCGGCAGCCAGTTCAGGTAGAACCACCACACGGGATCGGTGAAAAATTTGGCCAGCGCGAAGCCCCACGTCTGACGGTAGGTGAGCGCCTCCGCCCAACCAATGGTGGGCTCGTTGGCCGCTTCCGCTGCGTCGCCGATGATGTAGGCGCGCTCGGCCTCGTTGACGCTGGGATGCTCTTCCGGACGCCGGTAGGTCCACCACCAGAACACAATCCAGACGAGGCCGAGCGACCCCGTCAGGAGGAAGCAGGCACGCCAGCCGAAGCGCTGCATGATGAGCACGAACGCATAGGGACCAATCATCGACGCGACGTTCGAGCCCGCGTTGAATATGCCGGTGGCAAGGGCGCGGTCCTGTTTGGGGAACCACTCCGTGACGGATTTGATAGCAGCGGGAAAGTTGCCGGCTTCGCCCAGGCCCAGAATGGCGCGCCAGAAACCGAGCGCGAACACGCTGCCGGCGAAGGCGTGGAGGGCAGCAGCCGCCGACCACCATGCGAGCGCCACCGCGTACCCCACGCGCGTACCGACCTTGTCGATGAACTTGCCCATGATGAGGAAGCCAACCGTATAGGCCGCCGAGAAACACGCCTGCACGTAGCCGTACTGCTGATCGGTCATGTGCAGTTCGTCGCGGATGACCGGATAGAGGAAGCCCAGAAGGATGCGGTCTAGATAATTGACCGTCGTCGCGAAGAAAAGCAGCGAGAGAATCCACCATCGATAGCGCGTGGCGGGAGCGAGCGCCGTGGCGGCAGGGGCAAGGGGCACGGTGCGATTATATGGGATTGTTGTCGAAATGCGTCGTATTAGCCGCGGGCCGTGGAACCAGGATGGGCTCGCTGACCGAAGAGTTGCCCAAGCCGATGCTGCCGTTGCGCGGCAAGCCGATGCTCGAACACATTCTCGACCGGCTGCGCGAGGCGGGTTGCGAGCACGGGTTGATCGTGACGGGTTTCCGCGCGGAAACGATTGAGGATAATTTTGTCCGATATTCGATGCCGCTGGTGTTCCTGCGTCAGGAGAAGCTCGACGGCACGGGTTCGGCGGCGCTGCTGGCGCGGGAATTCTGCGGCGGCGACTCGTTCCTGCTGACGTTTGGCGATATTCTCACCGAGGCGCGGGATTACCGCGCGATGGCGGCGATGCTCGATGCGGACCCAGAGGCGCAGGCTGTGCTGGCGGCCAAATGGGTGGACGATCCGTGGCAGGGCGCGGCCATCTATGAGCGCGGCGGCGTGGTGGAGCGGATGATTGAGAAGCCTCCGCAAGGGACTTCGACGACGCATTGGAACAGCGCGGGGACATACGTGTTCCGCGCGACGATTTTCGACGAACTGGCGCGCATTCCGCAGTCGGCGCGTGGCGAGTACGAGATCACTACGGCGATTGAACAGTTGCTGGCCGGGGGCAAGCGCGTGCTGTTGCATGGCCTTGCAGGGAATTGGCGCGACGTGGGACGGCCCGAGGATTTGGGCCCGGCGCAGGAGTTGGTATAGCCCTTTTACCAGCGCGTTTGGTCGCGGATCACGCTTGCCATGCGCTTGCTGACGATTGCTTCCAGGCCGTTCGTCATCTTCAGCAGCCAGCGTTTGCTCGATAGCGGCGAGATGCGTTGAATGTGATCCGTATTGATGATCGTGCTGCGATGAATGCGGCGGAAGGTGGGCGCGGGCAGGCGCTCTTCGAGGGCCTTCAGGGTGAGGTCCGCCAGGAAGCGTCCCTTGCTCGCAAGAATGTAGACCAGCTCGCCTTCGGCCTTGAAGGCGATGACGTCGGCGACGTCAAGCATGTGGAACTCGTCCTTCAGCCGGCCGGCGATGCGGCGCACGGGTTCCTTCCACGCGGCAGCAGCAGCCTTCGATTCGGCGGCCGGCTGCATACGAGCCTTGGCTTTCTGCAACGCGGCTTCGAGCCGTTCGCGGCGCACGGGCTTCACCAGGTAGTCGGCGACGCCAAGTTCGAAGGCGTCGAGCGCACGTTCGCCCGAGGCGGTTACAAAGATCACCAGCGGCATTCCGCCGCGCAGTTGCTGAGCCACATGGAAGCCGTCGAGCAGGGGCATCTGCAGATCGAGCAGCACGACATCGGGCCGCAGATCGTTGGCGCGGACGAGGGCCTCGGCGCCGGTCGCGGCCTCGCCGCAAATCTCCATGCCGGGCATCTCTTCGAGCAACTCGCGCAGCACCTGGCGCGCCACCGGTTCGTCGTCGGCAATCAGGACACGCATCAGGCCGCTCCCGCCTGCACTTGCGCCGGGATGCGGAAGCCAACCGACGAGCCGCGGGCCGAAGTCTCGATTTGCAACTGCGCGCCGGGACCGTAGCAAAGCTCCAATCGCCGACGCACGTTCGGCAAGCCCACACCCGCGCCACGCGTCGAATCCGGGCTGCCTGCCGAAAAGCCGCTGCCGGTGTCTTCGACGCGAACATGAAGCTCGCCGCTTTCCATGCGCGCCACGATGCGTACGAGGCCGCCGCCGGGAAGCTGTGAGATGCCGTGTTTGATCGAGTTCTCGACAAGCGGCTCCAGGGAGAGCAGCGGAATCAGTTGGCGCAGCGCTTGTTCCTGCACGTCGAACTCGGTACGCAAGCGGTCGCCCAGCCGGAGCTTTTCGATTTCCAGGTACGAGCGGATGATCGCCATCTCTTCTTCGAGCGGAATGTAGGTGCGCTCGCGTTGGAGGAAGTAGCGCAGGATGTCGGCGAGGTTCAGCACGGTGGCGCGGGCGCCGCGCGCTTCTTTGGGAATCACGCCGTAGAGTGTGTTGAGCGCGTTGAACAGGAAGTGGGGATGGATCTGCGATTCGAGGGCGCGCAGTTCGGCTTGGGAAACGAGGCGGCGCATCTCGGCGGTGCGGAAATGCTCGACATGTTCGAGCAGAATCGTCGACAGCCGGGCCAGTGTCTCCAGGTCTTCGCTCAAGTAACGGCGTCCTCCGCGCCGATGACCGAACGCCAGCAGCTTCAACTCGCCCGAACCCAACCGCAGCGGGAGGATGGCCTCAATACCCGAGCCGCTCAATTCGAGTTCGGCGGCTGTTGCCGGATAGTGCCATTGGCGGCGGCTCAAGCGCTCGGCGATGGCGTCGGGAACCTTCACCGTTTCGGCTTGCAGGAACTCGCCCAGGAGCTCGGCGGCGCGTTCGAGGTAGCCATGCTCATCCGGACACTCCGTGCACAACCGATGCATTTGCTCACTGACGGTATCGAGACCCGACCGTCCGAACAGCACGCGGGTGAGGCCTTGCTGCAAGCGGCCGCGCAGTGTTCCGTAGAGGAATAGCAGCAGGCAGGCGGCCACGAGCGCCATGCCCTGGCGGAAGGGTGAAGGCGGTTCCAGGATGCGCACCCCGAGGGCTCGAAGCGCTTGCACGCCCGCGGCGAGCACAACCCCGGCCAGCGCCAGGCTTGCCAGCATGCGCACGAAGACATCGACGAGCACGAAGCGGTAGTCCTGGAGCAGCACAACGAGCGCCAGCGGCACGCCGGCGTGATGAACCAGCAGTTCGAGCGACCACCAGCCGTGCGCATCGCCCGAACCGTAGTGAACGAACGTGATGGCGAAGAGAAAGAGCGCCATCGCCGCTACAAGCCGCGAGCGCGCGGGACGCGAATCTGTACGAGCGGTCCATAGCGAA
The DNA here is from genome assembly GCA_040007195.1 of Acidobacteriota bacterium. Taxonomy (GTDB): domain Bacteria; phylum Acidobacteriota; class Terriglobia; order Bryobacterales; family Bryobacteraceae; genus JAFLBB01. Next base: position 21,792 of record JBDTVQ010000017.1, read on the forward strand.
AGCGGCGTGAGGATGACGAACCCGGCTGTGGTAAAGATGAGGGCGATGCGGTGCACGTCGAGGCCCGGGGAGAAGTGCTCAAACCCATGGAGGATCGTCGCTCCGATGCCGACGGCATAGCCAACGCGCACAAGGCCCCGCGAACCGGGAGCCAGCGAGACGTCGAACAGGACGGCGGGCAGCAGGCACAGGGCGGATGTGGCGATGGAAACGAAGAGACCCGAGCCCGGCCAGCCGAAATCATTCATCGCCAGCACGGTGAGTGAGGCCGCGTTCCACACAAACGCGAGTGCGGCGGCGACGGCGGGCAGCCGCGCAGAACGCATTACCAGCAAGAAAAATACTGCGAACAACACCGCGCCCAGCGAGTGGCCGATGGTGTTCACCATCAGTGGCTCGTGTGCCGAGAGCGTGACGTGCGTCATCATGCTTCCTCTGTGCGGCGTGCGGCCGCGCGCTGGAGGCGGTCGCGAATGCCGTCCCACTCACTGCCTGATGGGGGCGGCTCTACTGCGATCCAATCGTAGCCCTTCGCGTCGGCGGCGTGCAGCGCTTCGTAGATGTGCGCGGCGAATCCGGCGGCATCGGCGGGCAGTTCGTGGCCGCGCCTCAAAAGCAATCCGCGGCCCGCGCCCGGTCCGGCGCCGACGTAGAGCGCGGTGCGCGGCTGATAGTGCCGTTCATGCAATCCGGGTGAAGAGTGCGCGCCCGCCTGTTCGCCGATGACTTGCAACGGCCCGGTGATCGCTTCCAAGTCGCCGCGCGGAATCATGCCCGGGCGAAGCAGTTGGGGCGAAGGGCCGGCCAGGGAGAGCACCGTCGATTCGATTCCCACCGTACAGGGCCCTCCATCGAGCACCGGCACGCGGCCTTCGAAGGCGTCGATCACGTGCGCGGCGGTGGTGGGCGAAAGTTGCGTGAAGCGATTGGCGCTGGGCGCGGCAACCGGCACGCCTGCCTGGCGAATGAGTTCGAGCGCCTGCGGATGAGCGGGCATCCTGATGCCCACCGATGGCAACCCCGCTGTGACCAGACCGGGTACGTGCGGCTGTTTGGGAAGCACAAGCGTGAGCGGTCCAGGCCAGTAGCGTTCGGCGAGCCGGGCGGCAGTTTCACTCCACTCGGTGACGAGCGATTGCGCCATCTCCACTGACGACACATGCACGATTAGCGGGCTGGTGGCGGGCCGCCCCTTGAGGGCATAGATGCGCCGCACAGCCTCTTCGTTCAGCGCATTCGCGCCGAGGCCATACACGGTTTCCGTGGCGAAGGCGACCACGTCGCCCGCACGAATCAGCGCCGCGGCTTCGCCAACAGTCATGACCTACTCGGGAAGATCGTCTTTGGTGTCGCCCGCTAGTTTGCCGGTCTTCTTATAGACCAGCCAGGCGTGCATCAACTCGTCTAAATCGCCGTCAAGGACGCGATCCACGTCGCCGATGGACGCCTTCGTGCGATGGTCCTTGATCATGCGGTACGGCGCGAGAACATAGCTGCGAATCTGCGAGCCGAAGTTGATGTCGGCCTTCGAATCTTCGAGCTTCTTCTCTTCGACGCGCCGCTTATCCATTTCGTGTTCCCACAGACGCGCCTTCAACTGCTTCAGCGCGCTGGCGCGGTTCTTATGCTGCGAGCGTTCGTTCTGGCACTGCACGACGATGCCCGTAGGAATGTGAGTGAATCGGACAGCGGATTCCGTGCGGTTCACATGCTGGCCGCCCGCGCCCGAAGCGCGGAACACGTCGACTTTCAGATCCTCGGTTTTGATTTCGATCTTGATGTCGTCGTCGATCTGCGGAATCACATAGACGCTGGCAAAGGAAGTGTGGCGGCGCGCGGCCGAATCGAACGGCGAGATACGCACCAGGCGATGCACACCCACTTCGCTTGCCAGAAGCCCGTAGGCATTCTCTCCGTCGATCTCCACGGTGGCCGACTTGATGCCCGCGCCTTCGCCCTCGAGCTGATCGGTGATCACCGCCTTGTAGCCCTTGCGTTCGGCCCAGCGCAGATACATGCGCAGCAGCATCTCTGCCCAGTCCTGACTTTCCGTGCCGCCCGCGCCGGGGTGAATGTTCAGAATGGCGCTCTTGGCGTCGTTCTCACCGGAAAGCAGCATGCTGTCCTCAAGCACCCGTAGGCGCTCGCGGAACTTGTTCATTTCGCGGGTAAGATCGGCGGTGACTTCTTCGCCCTCGCGGCCCAACTCAAACATCGTGTCGATGTCGTCGACAAAATTCGACACTTCCTTGGCGCGGGTGATCTGCTCTTCCAGGCGCTTCCGGTCCTGCAGGATCTTCTGGCTTTTTTCGGGATTACTCCAAAAATCGGGGGCGGAGACTAGCGCTTCGGTTGAATCCAGCTGCGCCTGTTTACCGGCGGGGTCAAAGATAGCTCCGCACAGCATCGGCCTGCTGGCGGAGCTCAACATACTCTCTTTCCAACTCTTCCAAGGTCATAAACTTCCATCTTACCAACGGCCGCAAAATGGCCCTGGAAACGCGGCGCCGCTAGTCGGTATGCGGATGGGCCATGTAGTGCTGGCGGAGCAGGTCCTTGCCGTAGTCGTTGCCGTTTGGCGTACGCACCACACAGTGAATGTGCTGGCGGTTGGGCGCGCTGGGGTCCTTGGCCAGGTGCCGCAGGTTGGCCGGGCGCTGGTGATCGAATTCGATCATGACAACGGGGCTATGAATGCGATAGTAGTAAACGCTCGAATCGTCAGCGCCGCCGATCCAGGCGAAGTAAGTGTGGTCCAGGTGCTTACGGACCTCTTCCATCTTCACTTTGGCGTGGCCGTCGTCCATGTTGGAGATGTAGAGTTCGGCCAATGCCAGCAACTGCTTCTGCTGAGCCGCGTTCAATTCCTTCACGGGCACACCGGCGTAGTCGAGCACGACGTTGTCTTTGAAGGCCTCGCCGATATTGTCGTTCCCGGTCTTGGAGACTTGGATAATCGCCTTCTTACGCTGTGCGTCGTTCAGCGCCAGCAGCATCTTCAGGCCGTCGTTCTGTTCCTGTTGCAGGATGGCGGTACCCTTATACTTGCCCGATTCGGCGATTACCGGTTCGGAGCCCACAAACAGTGGCGTCATCACTACCTGCGTGCCGAGAACGAAGTAATTCACGATCACGTGATGGCCGTCCAACTGCCAGCCCCAGGGTTCGGTGGCGGAAGGCTTGCCCATCACGGTGATGTGATAGCGGAACTCGCCGTACTGCTCCCAATCGTTGTTGTTCAATTCGCCGAGCGTGTGATTGAGGTGCATGATGTCGCGGGTAAGTTTCAGCCCCTTGGCGCTGAGGGACGCTTTCAATAACCCGAAGGCCGCTTCGCGCTGCGGCTCGCCCATCTCGAGGAAACTCACGCCCTGACGAATGTAGAAATGCTGATTCATCCACTTACGCCATTCCGGATCGTCGACCTTGAATGTCGTCTTGGCGCGCTGGTCGGCGCTAAGGGCGGCCAGGAATGCGTCGGCTGCTTTGCGGACGGGCTCGGTCGAAACGCCGGTCGAACGAATGGCGAAGAGATTGGGCTCCACCTCGCCGGTTGCGGTCAGCCCCTTGAAGGGCTCGGCAAGCCCCTTCTCTTCAGCCTGCCGGGACATGTTGCGGAAACGTTCCATTACGTTGCCGCCGGTGGACTGAAAGGCCACGGCGACCAGCGCCGCCAATGTAGCGAAAGCCAGAATGCGCAATTTCATACAATTCCTCACAATTCGAGTAGGTAGCCTCGTTTGCCGACGTTCACGCCAAGGGTCTTGCCCATCGTTTCCTCGACGCCTTCGGCTTCATGGATGTGCCCGCAGAAAAAATACTCCGGCTGATAGAGTTCGATGAAGTTCCTGACGGAGGTGCTTCCAAAGTGGAGTCCTTCGCCGGCACGGTCGAGCGAGGAATCCTTGGGCGGCGAATGACAGACCAGCACGCGCGGCTGGACGTGTGCGAGTTTCGCGAGGTGGTCCGCCAGTTCCTCTTCGCTATATTCACCGGGCGTATTGAACGGCGTGGGCGCGGAGTAACCGAGCCCGGCAATGCAGGCGCCGGCGATGATGACGTGCTTGCCATGGAAATCCACAAAGCCGAACTTCTGACAGAACGCCGCAATGTCGGCGGCCGATTCATGATTGCCGGGAATCACGAAGGTCTTGCCCGCGCGGCGTTTGAGAATCTCACCGGCATTGTCCAGGCCGCGCCCCCAACTGACAAGGTCGCCGGCCACAAAATAGTAATCCGCCTCCACGTTGACGAGCCGCTCCAGGGCTTTCAAGTCGCTATGAATGTCGGAGAAAAACAGAAGTTTCATCGGAACGCGATGGACCGATCCTACCATGCGCTAGGATAGGCATTTCATGCCACTGGAACAAGACCGGGAACTGCTCGCGGGCATTCTGCGCACCTACTCCGTCCGCCGCGGCGGCGAGTTTAAATTGGCTTCGGGCCGCATCTCGAACGTGTATTGCGACGCGCGCGTTACCACCTGCCACGCCGAGGCGATCGGGCCGATCGGCCGCCTGTTTCTCGACGCGATTCAGCGGCGGGGATGGTCGCCGCAAGCCGTCGGCGGCATGACGCTAGGGGCGGATCCAATCGTGATCGCCGTGGCGCGCGAGAGTGTCGACCAGGGCCGCCCGATCAACGCGTTCCTGGTGCGGAAAGAAGCGAAGGGCCACGGGCTGAAGAAGCAGATCGAGGGCCTATCAGAAGACCCGCCGCTCGACGTGGTGATCGTCGACGACGTCTGCACGACGGGCGATTCGACCATCAAAGCCATTGGCGCGGCACGCGAAGCCGGGTTGAACGTGCTGGCCGCTATTTGCCTTGTGGATCGCGAAGAGGGTGCGCGCGAAGCGATCGAAGGCGAACTGGGCTGTCCGTTCGAGAGAATTTTTCGGATCGACGAACTCTAATTTACGATGCGCATTTCCATCCTGCTTGCAGTTCTCAGCCTCCCCGCCCTGGCTGAGGAGTTCCACCGTCACCACGTGAGCCTGCTGTTGGCCGCGGGACATGGCACGGAAACGTCGGCCGTCATTGGCGGCGACTACGCCTACCGCTTTAACCGCTATGTCGGGGCGGCGTTCACGTTTGAGCACACGGGTCATGAGCTACGCGAGGCCGTTGGAGTTGGATCGCTGACCATTCATCCCTGGAAACAGCTCTGGATCGGCGTGGGTCCCGGGTGGGAAAGTCGTCCCGACGAACCGACGCGCAAGCTGTTGCGGCTGGGCGGCGGCTACGCATTTCCACTTGGTCATGGAGTGACGTTGGGTCCCGACCTTGCGGTGGACTTCCTGGGGCACGACCGTGTGTATGTGGTCGGCGTCGCCCTCGGCATCGGCTTTCACCCGGTGGAATAGCAGACCCCGTACAATATTGCCGCTTCCACTCCGTCAACATAGGTGATGAAGGAGGCGCTGGCCATCGATCCCGTGTTCGCGGCTCAGGACGAGCGTATTGCGCAAACCCTGGAACGGGAACAGCAGCGCCTGCGCCAGTTCATCCGCCGCCGCGTACCCGATCCGGGAGATGCGGAAGACATTCTGCAGGAAGTCTTCTTTGAATTCGTCGCCGCGTATCGGATGATGAAGCCGATCGAACAGGCGGGGGCGTGGCTTTTCCGCGTCGCGCGAAACCGCATCATCGATCGTTTTCGTAAGAAACAGCCCGAATCGCTGGGCCTCGAAGACCTGCTTCCTTCCGCCGATGCGGGCCCGGACGCCGCCTATGCCCGCCGCGTTTTGGAAAAGGCGATGGAAGAGGCACTCGACGAATTGCCCGCCGATCAACGGACGGTGTTTCTCGCGCATGAGTTTGAAGGCCGCAGTTTCCGCGAACTGTCGGAAGAAACCGGGGTGAGCGTGAACACGCTCCTGTCACGCAAACACTACGCGGTGCTGCATCTGCGAAAGCGACTGCAGACGTTCTACGACGAACTGGAGAAAGGGTAGCCGCCATGAGACATCGCAAAGGCGTTCTGGTTTTCAAGATTCTGATCTTCGTCGTAATTGTGCTCGCCGGATTCGGTAGCGCCGTGCTCTATCTGTGGAATTGGCTGATGCCCGCGATCTTCGGGCTGCCGGCGATCACGTACTGGCAAGCGCTGGGGCTGCTCGGATTGAGCTGGCTGCTCTTTGGCGGGCCGCGCGGCCTGATGGGGCCACACGGACGCCGCGGTGCACGCCATCTTCGCCATATGTCGCCCGAGGAGCGGGAGCGTTTCCGCGCCGGAATGCGCAGCCGGTGGTGCCATCACGAGGAACCGGACGTGAAGGCCGCCAGCACGACGGGCGAAGAACCGCCGCCCTATCGCGACTTCGCTTGAGCGCCGGCGGGGGCGGCCTGCGTTATCCTCCTCAGTGGTGACTCTCCACCAGAAATTACGCGAGTGCGGTGTCGTTGGCGCGGGCGGCGCGGGCTTTCCCACCTATGTGAAGGCGCAATCGACGGCTGAATTCGTGATTGCCAACGGCGCCGAATGCGAACCGCTCATCCACAAAGACGCGGAGATCATGAAGCACTTCCCCGAGGGAATTCTCGCGGGGATGGAGTCCATGATGTTGGCCACCGGCGCGCATAGGGGCAAGTTCGGCATCAAAACGAAGAACGCCGAATCGCAGCATGCGCTGGAAAAGCATTTGAACCCGTCGCGTATCGAATTCGTGCAATTGGGCGATTTCTATCCCTCGGGCGATGAGTACGAACTTGTTTACTCAGCCACGGGACGGCTGATTCCGCCGGCCGGCATTCCATTGAACGTCGGCTGCGTGGTGAACAACGTCGAGACGTTGTTGAACGTGCACAGGGCTGAATCGGATCGACCAGTGACGGAGAAGTTTCTCTCCGTTTGCGGTGCGGTACGAGAGGCGAGATCGTTCTGGGCCCCGCTGGGAACTACCTTTCGCGAACTGGTGGAACTGGCCGGCGGCGCAACGGTCCCGAATCCGATCCTCTTCCTGAGCGGCATCATGATGGGCACCATGACGCGCGATTTCGACGACGTGGTTACCAAGACTACCGGCGGCCTGATCGTGCTCCCCGGCGATCACTACCTGGTGACGCGGCGCGACCGGACGGTGCCGGAGATGGCGCGCATCGGCAAATCGGCGTGCGACCAGTGCTCCTACTGCACCGAGTTTTGCCCGCGCTACCTGCTGGGCTATGAGGTGCAGCCGCACAAAGTGATGCGCTCGCTTGGGTTCACCATGACCGGCGGCGAAATTTGGAATCAATGGTCGGAGCTGTGTTGCGCATGCGGCATCTGCACGCTCTATGCCTGCCCTGAAGACCTTTATCCGAAAGAAGCTTGCGACGCGGGCAAGGCCGACCGCAAGGCTGCTGGATTGAAATTCATCCAGGAGAAGCCCGTACAGGTGCATCCGATGAAGGAGTACCGGCGGCTGCCGCTATCGCAACTTCGCAAGCGTCTGCAGATTGAGGAGTACGAGCGCGAAACTCCGTATGAGCAGCCGGATATCCGCCTGCGGGTGGCGCGCATCAAATTGAAGCAGCATGCGGGCATGCCAGCCATCGCGGAGGTTGCCGAGGGCGCGCGCGTCTCAAAGGGACAAACCATCGCCCGCGTCCCCGAAGGCCAGCTAGGCGCGCACATTCACTCGAGCATAGACGGCGCGGTGACGCGCGTTGCACCGGAATTCATCGAAATCACGGCATAGGTCATGGCCAAAAACTCTATCGGATTGATTGAACTCACCAGCATCGCCGCCGGCTTCCAGGTGTGCGACGCGATGCTGAAGACGGCCGACGTGGACGTGGTGCTTTCGCGCTCCATCTGCTCGGGCAAGTACATGGTGATGATCCGCGGCGACGTGGCGGCGGTGCAGGCAAGCGTCACGGCGGGCCTGAGCTGCGGGCATTTTTCGGTGATCGATTCCTTTGTCATTCCCAATCTGCATGAGGCCGTATTTCCCGCCATCGCCGGATCGAACAAGGTTGAGGTGATGAACGCGTTGGGAATTGTCGAGAGCTTTTCGGTGGCCTCGTTAATCGAAGGCGCCGACGCGGCCGTGAAGACGGCGAACGTGGAGCTCATTGAAATTCGCCTCGCCATGGCCCTCGGCGGAAAGGCGTTCGCGACGATGACCGGCGACGTGGCGGCCGTGCAATCGGCTGTCGACGCGGCCGCGGCGATTGTTGGACAGCGCGGGATGTTGGTGAACAAGGTAGTGATTCCGCACCCGCGGCCGGAACTGCTGAACGAGATGATCTAGCGGGCGGGCTGAGTTTGACCATAGTCATTGACCATGGTCATAATGAATTAGGTGCGTCATGCCCAGACCGAAAACCCTCACCGCCATCACGAAAGCCCCGGCGGCTATACGGTCATCGAGAAAGAAGAGGATCGGTTCAATGGCCACCACGGGAAAGGTCGCCAACCATTTAGATCAAGCCAAGGCGCGGTGGATGGATTCTTGCCACGGGAATGGCAAACCTGTGCGTGAAATTGCAATCTCCAAATTCAAGGCTACATGTCTTGCGGAGTTGGAAAGTGTGCGCCGCACACGCACGCCGATTCGAATCACCCGGTTTGGGAAGCCCATTGCCGATATTCTGCCGCCCACAATCGCGCCCCAAAAGTCCTGGCTCGGCTGCATGGAAGACACGATGAAAATCGTCGGCGACATTGTCGGTCCGGTTGGGGCCTTTGACGGCTGGGACCCGGATTAGGCGTGAAGATTCTGCTGGACACCCACATCTGGCTCTGGTCTCTCGGCAACCCGCGCAAACTGGGAATGAAATTACGGCGCCGGATCGAGAGCGGCCAACACGAGTTGTATCTGTCGCCTTTCTCGATTTGGGAAGCCCAGTGCTTGTCGGCCAAAGGACGCGCGGTCGAAATTAACCTTCCGTTTCACAATTGGCTGGAGCGAGTGCTGAGTGCATCTCCGGTGCTGGAGGCACCCATCACATTTGAGGTCGCCTCTGTTGCCTCCTCCCTCGTCCTCCCGCATCCCGACCCCGGCGACATCTTCCTCGCCGCCACTGCCATCGTTCACGGCCTCACCCTCGCCACGGCCGACGAACAACTCCTTGCCTGCCGGTCGGTGAAAACGATTCCCAACGTCTAGGTGAAGTTCCCCGCAACGAAGCGGCCCCGGCGTGCACCATAATAGTGAATACAGTGCAGTATCCTACCCGCTTTTTGGGACGCCTTTGCGCGTCGACGGTGATTCTTTGCCTTTGGCCGGCGATGGCGCAGGCACCGGCGCTTCAGCCGCCCAAGTCAGGCCCGGCCACCATCATGCCAGCCAGCGAAATCAAGGCAGGCATGAAGGCGACGGCCTGGACGGTCTTCGAAGGTTCGAAGCCGATCGCTGTGCCTATCGAAATATTGGGCGTACTCAAGAATGCATGGGGCCCGCGCCAGGACATCATTCTCGGCAAGATGGGCGGGCGTGCGGAACGCACGAACGTAGCCGGCGGCATGAGCGGCTCGCCCGTTTATATCGATGGCAAACTGGCTGGGGCGGTGAGCCTTCGCATGTCCGTGTTTTCCCCGGACGCCATCTGCGGCATCACGCCGATCGAGCAGATGATCGAGATCAACGACTTCGACAGCTCCCGCCCGCCTTCGCCCAAAGCCCCCAACCAGCGCGCCGACTGGAAAGGCGTGCCGGTGACGGGCGAGTTTGCCTCCGCGGCAGGCATGCTGCAGTGGATCGATACACCGCTGGTCATGAGCGGCTTCCAGGAATCCACCTTGCGCGAGTTCTCGCCGCTGTTTCAGCAGATGGGTGTGCAAGTGGCGCAAGGCGGCTCCGGTTCGGCTCTGCGCGGCTCAGCGCTTGCTGCCGATTGGAAGACCGCGCTGCAGCCCGGCGACGCCGTCTCTGGCATCCTCGTTTCGGGCGACCTCGCCATTTCGGCGATGGGAACCGTCACCTACAACGACGGCAAACGCGTGCTCGCCTTCGGCCATCCCTTCCTGAACCTCGGCCCCATCGATATGCCGATGGCGAAGAGCGAGGTGGTGCTCACTCTTGCCAGTTCGTTTGCGCCGAACAAAATGGGCAACGCTACCGACATCGTCGGCACCCTCAAACAGGACCGCCACTCCGGCATCAGCGGCGTGCTCGGCGAAGCGGCCCCCATGATTCCCGTGCGGCTCAAGGTTCGGTCCTTCGACGACGAGAATCACGTGATCAAAGAGCGCGAGCTCAAATTCGACGTCTTCGTGCAGCAAAAGTGGACGCCGTTCCTGATGATGCTCACGTTGTTCAACGGCATTCAGGGCTTAAACGAGTTCGCCGAAGACGTCACCTACCGCATGTCGGGCAACGTCGAAATGGACGGTGCGCCCAACCTGTCGCTTTCCACGATGGCCGCCCCGGGCGAAATTCCGATTCCGCCGCCGATGGTCCTTGCCGGATGGTGGGCCGACAAATTCAATCGCCTGTTCCTGAATTCAGTGGATAGTCCGAAACTGCGGAGCGTAGAGGCCACGGTCGACCTGTTGCCGCAGCGCCGCGCAGCCTCCATCGAAACCGCATGGACTGCCGAACCGGAAGTGGAAGCCGGCGCGGAAATTCCCGTGCGCGTGTTCCTGCGACCTTATCGCGGCGAGCGGATCGAGCGCGAAATTCGCGTCCGAATTCCCGAGGGCTTTCCCAAAGGCGATCACCGTATCCTGTTGAGCGATGCCGACACGATCAATCGCATGCAGTCCGTCGGGCTGCTCACCAGCCGCTTCCTGGACCTCAATCAGACCGTTTCGTTCATCAACAAAGAGCGCTCCAACAACCGGCTGTATGCATCGCTGATTCAGAGCACTCCCACGGTGTACTACGAGGACAAAACCATGCCTAGCCTGCCCGCCTCCGTTGCCAACGTGATGGCCAACGGCAGGGCAGCGACACGTCCGCTGGTGGCGACCCCTGAGAGCGCGCGTGAACTGGCTTCGGTGCCGTTCGACCTTCTCATCACGGGCGGCTATTCGCTGCGCATCAAAGTCAAATAGAACCGGAATCATTCATGAAAACTCTCCTCGCACTAGTGTGCGCCGCCCTCTCCTGCCTTGCCGTGGAGACCGAATTGTGGACCCATAACGCGCCGGCCGATTACGAGAACGCCACGCTGAAGAACGTGGTGCTGCGCAGCGATGGACGGTTGACGCTTGCGCCCGCGTTCACTGAGGTGCACGACCCTTCGATGCCGTACTTGTGGGCCGTCGCCGAGGACTCCAAGGGCCGCGTCTATGTTGCGGGCGGAGGGCCGGAAGCCGGTGGCAAGATTTTCGAAGTGACCCCCGATGCGCCGGCCGCCTCGCGGGCCAAGGTGCTGGCCACCTTCACCGAATTTCAGGTGCAAGCGCTCGCGCTCGACAAGCAGGATCGTCTTTACGCCGCCACCTCGCCCGACGGCAAGGTCTATCGCATCGTCAACGGCAAAGCCGAGGTTTTCTACGACCCGAAGGCCAAGTACATCTGGGCTCTCGCCTTCAATCAGGCTGGCGATCTTTTCGTCGCCACCGGCGACCAGGGCGTGATTCATCGCGTGACGCCCGCCGGACAGGGCAGCGTCTTTTATCAATCCGGACAAACGCATGTGCGCTCGCTCGCCGTCGATCAAAAGCAGAACGTGATTGCAGGGACCGAGCCGAGCGGCTACATCATTTCGGTGAATCCCGCGGGCCAGGGATTCGTGATCTACCAGTCGCCGAAGCGGGAAGTAACCGCCGTCGCCGTTCATCCGCAAGGATGGATCTACGCCGCCGCGATCGGCGCGAAGCAGATGCAGCAGACGGGCGCGCCGCCACCCGGTCCGGCGCCCGCACCCGCTCCAGCAACCGGTGCGGCAAACGCAGCGGCACTGCGCGCAGTACCACCTCCCGCGGCCATTCCCAGCATGAGCCCTTCGATGTCGGGCGGCGCTGAAGTGTATCGCATTGAGGGCGACGGTTTCACGCGCAAGGTGTGGTCGCACGCGACGGACTTCGTCTACTCGATCGCTTTCGACGCGCAGGGCAATGCCATCCTTGGCACGGGCAATCAGGGCAAGCTGATCCGGCTCGACAGTGATTTGCTGAGCAGCGTTTTGGTGAACGCCTCTCCCACGCAGATCACCGCGCTCGCGCCCGGCAAGCGCGGCCGCATCTGGGCCACAACGGGCAACATCGGCAAGCTCTACGCGCTAGGCCCGCGGATGGAGGCATCGGGCACCGTTGAGAGCGAGCCCCTCGACGCCGGCTTCTTCTCTTACTGGGGGCGGGCGCATCTGACCGGCGCGGGTCTTGCCTCGGCTAAGCTCGAAGTCCGCAGTGGCAATCACGACGATCCCGACAAAGGCTGGAGCGAGTGGGCGACCATTCCTTCCCCGGCGGACGGTGGACGCGTCCCTTCGCCCGAGGCACGATTCTTGCAATACCGCCTGACACTTTCGGCGCCCGCGCAAGGATCGACTGAGGTGCGCGAGATCGAAATCGCCCATCAGGAGAAGAACGTCGCGCCCGTGGTCGAGATGGTAGAGACCACACCGGTGAACTACAAATTCCCGGCGCAGACGTTAACGCTCACGCCCAGCACCACCCTCAGTCTGCCCTCGATGCGCAGCCCGAAGCGCAATCCACCGCCACTGGCGACAGGCGATTCCGGAGCGGCAACGATGAACCTCGCCAAGGGATTTCGCGGCGTGCGTTGGCTGGCGAGCGACGAGAACGGCGACGCGCTCGAAGCCATGCTGGAAATTCGCGGGGTCAACGAAACCTCTTGGAAGACCTTGAAGGACCGCACCACCGAGCGCCACTTCAGCTGGGACGGAACGGCGTTCGCCGACGGTCAGTACGTGGTGCGCGTCACCGTTTCCGATGCGCCCGACAACACGCCGCAACAGACGCTGAAGTCATCGCTCGTGAGCGATCCATTCGTGATCGATAACACGCCACCCGCGATCAGTGCGCTGCAGGCATCCCGCAGCGGCGCTCGCATCACGGCATCGTGGAAGGCCGCCGACAGCTTAAATCCGATTGCCCGCGCCGAGTACTCACTGAATGGCGGCGATTGGACGGTGGTGGAACCCACCACTCGCCTGAGCGACTCACTCGCGCACGACTATTCGCTCACCATCGACAACGCGCCCGCCGGCGAAGTGACGATCGCCATCCGGCTCGCCGACGACTTCGATAATCAAGCCGCGGCGAACGTCCTCGTACGCTGACCCGGCCGGGCCCATACAATCACTGTATGACCGCCCGCGGAGTGATCGCGGTTGCTTGTGGCGGCGCGCTGCTTGCCAGTGCGCTCGTGCTCGCGCAGACCCGTCATAGCGGACGCCGGTGGGCTCAATACGAGTGGGAAATGCAGAACCCGGCTGAAGATCCTCCCGATGCTTGGGAGCAGACCGAGTTCGCTTTCGCGCGGCTCCGCTACCGTTCCAATCGCGACGGCAGAGGCTATTATGGCCGCTCCCGCTGGGGTATCGACGCCAACAAATCGGACCGCCAGTTCATCGTGGCCCTGCGGCGCTTGAGCCGTATCCATGCGCGCTCGGTGGAGCAGATTGTCGACATTGCTACCGACGACATGTACGACTGGCCGTGGATGTACGCCGTGGGCATCGGCGATTGGACGGTGACCGAGGAACACGCGCGCCGGCTGCGAGCGTTCTTCGACCGCGGCGGATTCCTGATGGTTGACGACTTCCACAACGAGCGCGAATGGGCCAGCTTCATGGCCGGCGTCAATCGCATCATGCCCAACGCGACGATGGTGGAGTTGGAGAATAACGACGCCATATTCCACACCGTCTACGACCTTTCGGAACGCTTTCGCGTGCCTGGGCTAAACGTAGTGCATGGCGATCAAATCGAACGCGGCGGAGTGTACCCGCACTGGCGCGCGATACTTGACGACCGCGGCCGCGTGATCATCGCCATCTGCTTCAACATGGATCTCGGCGACGCGTGGGAGTGGGCCGATATTCCCGAGTATCCGGAAAAATACGCCTCGCTCGCCTTCCGTATCGGCGTCAATTACGTTACTTATGCGATGACGCACTGAACGTCTGCACCGCGCCCTCGGCGTCCTTCAACTCCAACCGCATCAATGGGCCCTCGCGGTAGATCCTAACCGGGAATGACCGGTTCACCAGTTTGCCCGCAGCTTCGCGATTTGACGACGGCGCGCCGGAGTTGGTCATCTTGTATGGATTCTTCTCCGGCCGCAGCGACACCATCGCACCGTTCATCGTGTAGGTGCCGGTCTCATTCGAGAACATCGACGTCGTGCACTGGTAC
>JBDTVQ010000018.1:0-35373 GCA_040007195.1 Acidobacteriota bacterium
TGAATGCCCGGATGTCTGGCTCGAAACTAGTTCTTTCGTGCAGCACGCCGGCGGGCAAGGCCGATCAGGAATGCCGCGCCCGTGCCGAAGAGGGCAAACGAGCCCGGTTCGGGGACCTCATTCAGATTGCCCAGGTCCTCCAGGTTAATGTTGTCGACACCGAAGTCGTTGCCGCTCGCCTGGAACGTGTTGATAGAAATGTTGAACGTCACCGAAGTCGCCGTCGCGACAAACGTGATGCCGTTCTGTTCCCACGCGCCAGTCGTGTTGGTCAGGAATGAGTTCACTGGGGTGGTTCCACCAGCCGTGATGTTCCAGGTGATGTCAGCCGGATTTGTCGTATAGAGACCGGAGAACCAGGCAAACAGGCTGTACGTGTTGCCGATGGTCAGCCCCCCCTCGGTCTGCTCATAGACCAAACCGGTCGAAGTGTTTCCATTCACCGCCAGGAACAGCGAGCCCTCTTGCGCCGTCACCGGAAGCCACAAATTGTGGCAGGCAGTCGCGCTGGAAGTAACAGCGTAGGACGCCTCCGGGAACAATTCAGTGCCCGCTCCGCATGGCCCAAGACTCGAATAGGTGCCGCCCGCTACACCGGGTGCAATCGAACCCCCTTCGAACCCCTGAATGATCGAGGCCTGCAATTGGCCACTCAGCAGGCCCAGGCAAGCTCCAGATAACAAAATATTTCTAATCCTCATTGATTACCCCTCCAGGGTTGTAAAGCAAATGTCCTGCGTTGATCTTAGGACCAGCGGGCTAGTACAGGAACTAGGCTAATCCCCAGATTGATGCGCGACTTTACCTATGGAACTGCCCGGTTTTCACCTTAGACCGGCGGTGTCAGCAGCGGTGGGATACTGATCCCCGTGGGAATGCGCCGGCTGCCTGTTATTGCCTGCCTGATTTGTGTGGGGTTGCCCGCGCAGGAGCCGCGCGGCTACAGCGAGCTGTGCGATGACGCGAATTCAGAGAAGCTGTGCTGGCGGTTAGAGGTCAGCCGGGGGCGCGTTGTGAGTTCTCTGCGCGAGGCAGGCCGAAATTTCACCCCAACCGACCTTGGCGCATTTGATCCGGCAAGCGCCGGAACCCTTGCGAACGGCCGGTTCCCGACAGATCATTCCGATTTCCCCTGCGGGGCAAGGGCAATCGTGTCCTACGGGCTGCCCAAAACCTTTCGAGCCCGGGCGCCGGGAACGGATGTGCATGTCGATTTCTTCGATTGCGCGGGCAAACCATCCGGCAGCGTCTCGTATGGTGATCGGGTAATTTCCCTGCGCCAGTTTCACTTGGATGCCGGCCCCGGCGCTCGACAAGCTCTGGTCGTTGGATTTGCGGGCGGATCCTCAATCGCTTTTCACTGCGAAGTTTGGGTCGTCGAATCGGACGGCAGGCCGAAATCCGTGCTCTCCAGGAACGCGAAATTCGTATCGGCCACGGCCTGGACCCCAGGCTCTGAGGCCGACATCGTGCTGGCCGTGTTGCATCCCGCGAACCTCGCCGTAAATGACCAGTGGGTGAAAACGAAGTTTGTCTGGAATCCGCGCTCAAGGACATTTGCCCCTCCGGTACACTGATCTACATGGCGAAGAAAGTGATCATCACGGGAGCTTCTGGCGGCCTGGGGTCGGTCGTCGTAACGGCATTTGCCGAAGCCGGTTGGGAAGTAGCGGGGCTCGACCGCCATTCAGGCGCCGATTTGAGCACGCCGGAGAGCGCGAAGGCGGCCGTCGAGAGGGCCGTGGCCAAACTGGGCGGGCTGGACGCCGTCATCCACCTCGTCGGCGGATTCGCGCTAGGAACCATGGCCGAGACCGAAGACGCTGTGTGGCGGAAAATGTGGTCTATGAATTTCGAGTCGGCGCTCTATGTGATGCGGGCGTCTATGGCTCCGCTGGCGGCCAACGGCCAGGGTAGCATCGTCGTCATCGGGTCCAAGGCGGGGCAGGAACCGAGTGAGGGACTAACCCCCTATGCGGTGTCAAAAGCCGCACTGCACGCGCTGGTGAAGTGCGCGGCGGCCGAACTGGCAGGCACGGGAATCACGGTGAATGCCGTTCTGCCGTCGACTATCGACACGCCGGCCAACCGCGCGGCCATGCCCGACGCCGATCCCGCCCGCTGGGTGAAGCCGGCCCACATCGCCTCCCTTTTGTTGTGGATGGCCTCCGACGCCGGCCGCGACATGACCGGCGCGCTGGTGCCCTTAACAGGCGAGTCCTAAAAAAAATCCAGACTTCGTGAGCCTCCAGCGCTGCCGCTTCCGCGTGGTTAGGATTAGGTGTATGGAAAGACCCACGATGTTAACGCAAGCGGAGCTTGACGAGGCTCTGCGCCAACTACCCGGCTGGACCTATTTGGCCGCGAAACTGCACAGAGAGTACAAGTTCGCCGATTTTGTGCACGCCTTCGGTTTCATGGCCACGGCGGCGCTGGCCATCGAGGCCATGAACCATCATCCCGAGTGGTCCAACGTCTACAGCAGCGTGACCATCGATCTGTCGACGCACGACGCCGGCGGCATCACAGAGCTCGACGTCGAGTTGGCGGGCAAGTTGGAAAAGATAGCGAGGAAACTGCTCGGATGAACCTTGGCGCACGGGTGTGCACGGCGCTGATGCCGCCGTTGGGGGGCGTGCCGCGGGCGCAATTGGTTTGCGCGCTGCGGGCGCCGTTGGCTGGCGGGCCGCGGACGCAATTGGTTTGCGCGCCGCTCCCGGCGCTGGTTTGCGTGGCCCTGGCATCCATGTTTGCGGTGGCGCAGGCGCAGGAGCGGTTCGCCGGGTCGGTGGATTTGGACCGGGTGATCGATCACGCCATCGCGTCCAAACAGATTCCCGGCGCGGTGTGTATCGCCGGGCAGGCAGGGCAGCCGGGACGACTGCTACACCGAAAGGCGTATGGTTCCCGGGCGCTGGTGCCACAAGTGGAGCCGATGACGCTCGACACGGTGTTCGACGCGGCCTCGTTGACTAAAGTCATCGCGACAACATCTTCGGTCATGCGCCTGTTCGAGCAAGGCAAACTGCGGCTGAACGATCCGGTCACCACGTACCTGCCGCGTTTCCAAGGCGGCAAGAGCGACATCACGGTCCGCCAGTTGTTGACCCACTACTCAGGCATGCGGCCTGACCTGGATCTGGAACCGGAGTGGTCGGGTTATGAGATGGGAATCTCGAAGGCGCTCGTGGACAAGCCCATTGCCGCCCCCGGCGAACGCTTCATCTATTCGGACATCAACTTCGAATTGTTGGGTGAAATTGTGCGGGTGTTGTCGGGAAAGACCCTGGCCGAGTTCGCCAGCGATGAGGTTTTCCGGCCATTGAGCATGAAGGACACCCGCTTTCTACCACCAGTGGATTGGCAGGATCGCATTGCGCCCACCGAGGTCCTGAAAGGGAAAACCGTACCGGTCCGGGGAATCGTACACGATCCGACGGCACGCTACATGGGCGGCATCGCCGGACACGCGGGCTTGTTCACGACAGCGGCCGACCTTTCGAAGTTCGCCCAGATGATGCTCAACCTCGGAGTCTCCGCCAACGGCACGCGGGTATTTCAAGCAGCCACCATCGCCAAGTTCACTGAGCCCAATTCCCCGCCCGACCGCACCCAGATCCGCGGGCTGGGCTGGGACATCGACACGCGCTACAGCGCCAATCGCGGCGAATTGTTTCCCGTAGGCTCGTTCGGGCATACCGGATTCACGGGCACGTCGTTGTGGATGGATCCAAAATCGAAAACCTACGTGATCCTGCTTACCAATTCCGTGCATCCCAAGGTCGGCATCAACATATCGGGCCTGCGTGGACGCGTGGCCACCATCGTGGCGGCCCACGTCGGCATTACAGGCCAGGAAGTGTTGCTCTCCGGCTACAACGAATTGATGACCAGCACCCGCCGCAAGGTGGACCGCAACGGACAGGTGAAAACCGGGCTCGACATGCTCGTGGAACAACAGTTCGCCGTCATGGCCGGGCGCAACGTGGGGCTCATCAGCAATCACACGGGCATCGACCGCACCGGTCGCCGGAACGTGGACCGCATGATCGAAGCCGGCGTTCAGTTGACTACCCTCTTCAGTCCCGAGCATGGGTTTGCGGGCACCGAGGACAAGGAAAAAATCGTCAGCATGCGCGACAAAGCGACTGGGCTACCGGTCTACAGCCTCTACGAGGATGGCCGGCGCGCGCCGACGTCTGAGATGCTGCACGGCCTCGACGCCCTTGTGTTCGATATCCAGGATATTGGGGCTCGTTTCTACACCTACGCCTGTACCTTGCAGAAAGTAATGGAGCTGGCCAATCAGGCGGGCCTGCACCTGTACGTGTTGGACCGTCCGAATCCAATCACCGGCGTGCGCGTAGAAGGTCCCATTTTGGAGAAGGATTTCGGGAGCTTCGTCGGCTGCATGGATGTGCCGGTCCGGCATGGCATGACGATCGGCGAACTGGCCATGATGATGAAGGCCGAGAAGGGCTGGAAGCTGAACCTGACCGTCGTGAAAATGCAGGGCTGGCAGCGCGGGGACTGGTTCGATGAAACAGGCCTGCCGTGGATCAACCCGTCGCCGAACATCCGCAGCCTCACCGCGGCATTACTTTACCCAGGCGTAGCGATGCTCGAATATTCCCGGAATTACACCGTGGGGCGAGGAACAGACGCGCCGTTTGAGTGGGTGGGGGCCGACTGGATCAAAGGGCCGGAGCTGGCGGCATCGCTCAATGCCCGGCAAATCCCTGGAGTTCGTTTTTATCCAGTACGGTTTAAGCCAGAGAGTTCCAATCTGGAGGGGATTCCGGTGGAGGGGGTCCGGTGCTTGGTCACCGACCGGGAACAGTTCGATGCCGTTCGGATGGGGCTGGAAATCGGGGGAGCGCTTCAGCGGTTATATCCGGGCAAAATCCGGTTTCTGGATAACGGCAGGCTGATTGGGAAGCGGAAGGATATGGAAGAACTGCAGGGGGGAGTGGATCCGAGGCTGATTGATGAGCGCGAGGACGAAGAATTGAAGGATTTTCTCGCGCGCCGGCAGAAATATCTCTTATATTGAGCGCGCAACGGGTTTGCCAGAACCTGAGCCGCACGCCACGGCTTGGTTCTGGGAGCAACCGCCCAGCTTCAACGGGACGCCGGCCTGGCTAGTTGACCGCCTTCACTAAGCCGAGTTTCGCTTTTTCCTTCGCTTCCCGCTTCCGCGCTTCCGCAAGCCATGCTGGTGGACGGCCGCGACGCTTGCCGCTTCCCTGCGCTAAGCGCTCCAGGGTGATGATGGCCTCTTCCAGTTGCTCGCGTTCGCGTTTTAATTCGTCGAGCATTTTAGTGACGTCCATTTGCCAGCCTCCTGCGATCCTGAAGTGATCGCTTGTCGATCGTTACAAAATTGGAACGAGCAGCCACCAAACAGCGGCTGCCCTTGAACTTTTATACTTCATCCAGGATTCAGATTCAAGCGTTTCTGTTCTGTTTTTGTAACAAAGACGGAAAGCGTAAGAGATTCTGAGGAATGTGGTTTAGTTTGAGGCGATATACCGTACGGTTTCAGAGGGGTATGAGGCCACCCTCGCGCACGGCAGCAAATGCCACAGGCGTCAGTGTGAACTAGAAATGACCTACGGCGTGAGGTGGGTGGCCGTAATTAGGCGGAAACTCGGCGGCCCTTCCAGTAAAAATAAAACGGTAGACCGGCGAAAATCAAGCCCAAACCGAGAATCGACTCGCGCGGCGAGTCGGCCAGCGTGGACAGGATCAATGCGACCGCGACGAGGACGAACAGGATTGGAACTACCGGGTAGCCGAGGGTTTTATATGGGCGTGGGAGATCGGGCCGTTTGTGCCGGAGAACCAATACCGACGCGGTCGCCATCGCGTACAGGATCCAACTGGCAAAAATAACGTAAGTGTATAGTTGCTCGTACCGGCCGCTCAGCACCAGCACGGCCGACCAGGCGCTCAACAGCAGGATCGAGACAGAAGGAGTATGAAATTGCGGGTGAACTGTTGCGACTTTCTTGAAAAATAAACCATCGGCGGCCATGGCGAACGGCACCCGCGAGCCGGAAAGAATAGACCCGTTCAAAGCCGCGAAAATGGAAATCATCGCCGCCACGCTTACCGCCGCCGCCCCAGGCGCTCCCAGTATGCGTCCCATCATGGTAGCCGCCACCCGGTCGCTGGTGGAAACGTCCTGAGCGGAAAGGACATAGAAATAGGCGAGGTTGGTGAGCAGGTAGATGATCACCACCGCAAGCGTGCCAAAAGTCAGAGCTTTGGGCAGGTTGCGCTCGGGATCGCGAATTTCGCCCGCGACCATGGTGACGTTGTTCCAACCGTCGTACGCCCAAAGCGCGGCAACCAGCGCGGCAAAAAACGCGGCAATGCCGCCAGTAACCGGAATCGACGATGTGAGGTTCGAGGCCGAACCCTGCGGGCTGCCCAAGCCGATGACAATAATCATGGCGATCAGGCCGACCTTTAGGATCGTCACCGCCACCTGCACGCCACCGCCGATTTTGACGCCGAAATAGTTGACGACCGCGAGTCCCATGATCACTGCCATCGCCAGCAGTTGGCCGTAGCTGACTTCGACCGGCCCCCAGTTCGGGCCGAGCGGGATTGGAAGGTGCGTGAAGACGGTCTGCAGGTTGGGCTGAAAGTTGGCGAGGTAATAGAAGAACGCCGTGGCAAGCGTGGCAATGGAGCCTGCCTTGGCAACCCACATCTGCGTCCAGCCATACAGAAACCCGAACATCGGACCGTAGGCTTCGCGGAGGTAGACATATTCGCCGCCGGATTTGTCATACATGCCCGCCAGTTCGGCGTAGGTGAGAGCTCCGGCAAGCGTGAGCAGGCCGCCAAAAATCCACACGGCGAACACCATTTCCGGCGAGCCCGTCCGCAGCACCATCGTTTTGGGGACAAGAAAGATGCCGGAGCCGATGACGGTTCCGACGACGATGGAGACCGCGCCCCATAGGCCGAGGTCGCGTTTAAGTTCCATGTGGATTCCTCACAGGTAAGAGATAGGAGACGAGTAAAGCGGTAGAAAAGGTGACAGCGGTGCCAATAAGGACATACCACGTCCAGGCGATCGTTGTGCCGAAACGAACGTAGAGCATGACAGCGAGCGAAGCCGCCATTCCGGCGATAGCGGCCGATTCACCCACGCGGCGCGTCAGTACGCCGAGCAAGAAGGTTCCCAGCAGCGCGCCATAAACCACGCTCGCAATACCGAGCCCGGCTTCGAGCACGCTGGTGACTTGTTGTGCGATCAAGGCGATGCCGAACAGCACAGCGCCCCAGAAGAGCGTCGCCTTCCGTGCAAAGGCAAGCCAGGATTCGTCGCTGCGGTGCTCGCCGCGCGCTTCGGCGATGGGCTTATAGAAGTCCATAACGGTTGTGGAGGCAAGAGCGTTCAGCGCGGCAGCGAGGTTCGACATGGCGGCGGCGAGAATCGCGGCAACAATGAGGCCGGCGATGCCGTGTGGCAGATTGTTCCAGATGAATTCCGGATAGATGCGGTCCGGTTTGGCCGGCGGCGGCAGCGAGTTGTCCTGGTAGTAGACGAAGAGCAACAGCCCAATCATGAGGAACAGCGAGAACTGGAAGAGGATCACGAACCAACTGGAAAACAGCGCCAGACGCGATTCGCTTTCATTGCGCGCCGACAACAGCCGCTGGACCATCAGTTGTTCGGTTCCGTGCGAGGCCGTGGTCAGGAAGCATCCGCCGATGAGGCCGGCCCAGAAGTTGTAGGTGCGCGAAAAGAATTCGCTGCTGAAGCTGAAACGGAAGTCAAAAACCGTTAATTTGCCCAGCGGTTCGGCAACAGCGGTGACATGCGACCAGCCGCCGGGAATCTTGTCGAGAATAACGAAAAAGCTAAGGATTGCGCCGCCCACGTACAGGAACATCTGAATGACATCGGTCCAGATGACCGCGGTCATCCCGCCTTCGAAGGTATAGAAGATGGTGAGCGCCACGATGAGGGCGATGCTCCAGGCGTCGTTGAGGCCGGGGAAGATGGAGCCAAGGATGATGGAAATGACGATGGAAATGGCGAAAACGCGGACACCTTCGGCGAGCGCGCGCAGCACCAGGAACGAGCCGGCGGTGAATTTGCGAATGCGCGGTCCGAAACGGCGCTGCATGAGCTCATAGGCGGTGTACATTTCACCCCGGAAGTACTGGGGCAGCAGCAGGGTGGAGATGACGATACGGGCCAGCAGGTAGCCCAGTACGACTTGTAAAAAACCTAGGTTGCCGTTGAAGGCAAGTGCCGGCGTTCCGATGACCGTGAGAGTGGAGGTTTCGGCCGATACGATAGAGAAAGCAATGGCCCACCACGGTGTATTGCGGCCGCCGAGGAAGTAGTCTTTGAGGGATTTCTGAGAGTTTTTGAAGCGTGCGCCAAACCAGGTGATGCCGATCAGATAAAGGAAGATGACGGCGAGATCGGCATATCGCATGATCGTGAGGCGGAAAGCTGGAGCGTAGCACAGGCGAAGTTGTGGGAACAAATTATAGTTGCGATGCATCTATAGTTCGGGGGGATACAGGCAAGGATGGTCGTAGTGCGCGGTGGGTGCGGCAAACAGTGCGCGGACAGGCGAAGCGATGGCGAGGCGATGGCGAGGCTATGCATTGCGGCTGGCCAAGAGGGTCATGTATACTCACGACTTGCGCGAAAACGGGCCAAGGGCCGCAAGGTTATGTTTGTAGGCGGGTGCGTCTGCTATGATCGCCTGTATCGCGCGTAAATCCAGTAACGAGGAATGAGGAGGCGAGACGTGAAGTTCTCTTCCAAAATTGCGGCACTTTTGAGCCTGTTGACCCTGTGCGTGGGGAGCTTGGTCGCACAGGATGCTGCAAAGCCCAAACAGGTCAAAGACCAGATGGAGTACGACATCTTCACTCTGGCGACCAAAGAGACCGACCCAGCCAAGAAGATTCAGCATTTGCTGACTTGGAAAGAGAAGTACCCGGACTCGGACTATAAGGATGATCGTCTGGTCTTGATGATCACCACCTATCAGGCATTGCGCGACGGCGAGAAGATGTTGACGACCGCGCAAGAGTTGCTGAAGAGCGATCCCAAGAGCGTTTCGGGGCTCTACTATGTGACGCTGCTCACGCGTTCACTGAACAATACGGCGCCGGACCGGCTGGAACTGGGCGAGAAGGCCGCCAACGGGCTGATGGGAGTTTTGCCGGAGATGTTCTCAGAGTCGAAGAAGCCCGCGGGCGTAACCGACGATGCCTGGAAGAAGGAAAAATCGAAGCTCGAAATCGAAGCTCTCAAGACTCTGGCCTTCATCCAGATGGCGAAGAAGAATTATGCAGGCGCGTCCGACGAATACACGAAGATTCTGAAGATCAACTGCACGGGCGCGGTCAGCTACCAGTTGTCGACGGCCATGCTGCAGCAGAAGCTGCCGGAACTCCAGTTGCCGGCGCTCTTCCATGTGGCGCGCGCGGCGCACTATTCGGGTGAGGACGCCCTGGCGCCGGACGTGCAGAAGCAGGTGCAGGCCTACTTCGAAAAGGTCTATACGAAGATCCACGGCTCCAAGGAAGGCATCGACGCCGTCGTCGCCCTGACCAAGGCAAGCTGCTTCCCGCCTGCCGATTTCAAGATTAAGACCGAAGCGCAGATTATTGGCGAGCAGGAAGAAGACGAACGAAAGAACAACCCGCAAAAGTACCTCTGGACCCAGGTGAAGAAGGCGCTCATCGCCGACGGCGGAGCCGCATACTTCGAACAGATCAAAGGCAGCGCGCTGCCCAAGCTAAAAGGCAAGGTGGTTTCGGTGTCGCCCGCGACCAGACCGAAGGAAGTCACCGTGGCCATTTCGACCGCCGATACGCCGGAAATCAAGCTGGTGTTGGATGGGGCCTACACAAACGTGGCTGAGCCGGGCACGGAGCTTGAGTTCGAAGGCGCGGTGCCACAGGAGTTTACCGCTGATCCGTTCCTGGTGACCGCCACCATCGAAAAGGCACAGATCACCGGCTGGCCCGACGCGCCGAAGGCGACCAAGAAGGCTGCTCCGAAAAAGAGCACCGGCAGAAAGAAGTAAGCCGTTCGATTGAACGATACGAGGAAGGCCCGGTCCACGCGGATCGGGCCTTTCGCTTTTAGGAGTAGTTGGTATGGAACTCAATTCTGCATTCGCGGAACAGGCGATGAAAGAGGCGCTGGCGCGCTTTCCGGAATTTGATGGTTTGGGCGCGCGTATCGCGGCCCGGCCGCTGCATCAGGGCGTGGCGTATGTGCTCGAGTACGACACAAAGCCGGGACCGGAGATGACCAACGCGTGGGAGTTTCAGAACGCGGCGGTGAAGGCCTACAGGCGCTTGGCGGGCGTCTAGCGGCTCCGTCGCCTTGACGCGGCCCAACCGCCGCCCATCCGCCGCCCAACTGCGGCCCAGCCGCGGCCCGGCCACGGCCCATCCGCAGCCCAACTGCAGGCGCTAGTCGTTCATCATCTCGTGCAGACGCTTGGCCACGTCGGGCCGCGCGGCGTAAAGATTATTGGCCTCGTTGGGATCTTCCTCGAGATCGAACAGAATGTGCGGCGGCGCGGCGGAACCTGCCCCACGCGGCCGGATGGCGACATCGAAACCCGTAATGAGTTTGTAGCGGCCGTCCCACACCATGCGCCAGCTATTGAGTCCGCTGCGGAGAAACTCACGGTGCCGCTTGCGTTTGCCTTCGAAGATCGGCCGCAGAGAACGGCTGTCCATGGATACCGGCTTTTCGATACCGGCGTAGTCGAGCGATGTGGCCGCAAGGTCGTGAATGCTCGCCAATGCGCTTGAGCGGATGCCCGAGGGAATACCCGGTCCGGCGGCGATCAACGGGACGCCAGCGCTCTGCTGGTAGGGAAGAGTCTTGCCCCAACGGTTGTGGTCGCCCAGCATCTCGCCGTGGTCGCTGGCGAAGATGACGATGGTGTGTTCGAGCAGCTTGCGGCGCTTGAGCTCGTCCATGTAAAGGCCAACCCAGCGATCGATGTTCTCGCACATAGCGCTGTAGTTCTGGCGGATGGCGACGTGGACGGCGGAATCGAACTGGTTGTTGCGGAAAGGCTGCGGATACGTGCGCGAGCGGACCCGCTTCTGCATGGCATCGGTGATGTCCATCGGACCATGCGGGCCGGTGAAGTTCACCTGAAGAAACCATGGCTTCTTTTGAGGGACGCGGCGGATGAGATCGATGCCGTTCTGGCCGATCCAGTTATCGCAATAGGCGGCGTCGGGAAGCGGCGTGGCAAAGGTGTCCTTGTACTCTTCACGATGGGCGAAGTCGTCGATGTGCGCCTGCATCAGGCCGCGCTGCTGAAGCATGGCCATGTACGGATCGGTAGGGTGCCCGGCGACCTGGACGCTGCGGGGAGCATCGCGCTTGCCGGCATTGTCGATGGCGTCGGAAAAGCCCCATTCTTTGGTCAGGCGCTTGCCGTCGGTGCCCCAGTCGAGCGACTTCTTATGGAGGTCGACCTTGCCGCAGGCGAGGGTGTGATAACCGGCGCTGCGCAGGAGTTGGTAAAAGGTCTGCTGCTGGACGGGGAAGTCCTGGCCGTTATTGACGACGCCGCACTTCTCGTACTCGCGGCCAGAGGCGAGGCAAGCTCGCGAAGGCGCGCAAAGGGGCGACGGGACAATGGCTCGGGTGACTTCCATACCGCGCTTGCGAAGGACGTCGATGTTTGGGGTGCGCACGTCGAGGTCCGAGTTCCAACCACCCCAATCCGGGCGCCACTGGTCGGGAAACAGCAGCAGGATGTTGGGTGGCGTGGAGGACGCAGCAGGAAGAAGGGAGGAAGCCAGCGCGCTTGAAAGCACGCTCCGGCGAGTGAGGCTCATTCGACGAAAGTATATCGCTTCATGAAAGGAATTGCTGATAAGAAATGCTCTCCGCCGACGGACAGGGAGGCAGAGAGATCCCATTTTCTAGGCCGCCGTATGAACGATATTTGCTTCCTGCCTGCCGTCAGGTTTTTGCGCTAAATGCCTTGCCGCCGGCCTTTCGGCTGTCAAATGTGCGTCAAGTTGAGGTGTAAAGTTGCAAAGTTTGCGGGCCTCAGCGGCGAGGGCGGCGACGGCGGGTTTGGGGAGTTCGGCGTCGAGTTCAAGGGCGGGGTCGGGGACGCCCGAGGCGCTCGAGTCGCTGTTGCCGCGTTCGAGGACCGCGAGAGCGGCGCGGGCGCGGACGCTGGCAGGGAGATCGTCGTTGGACAAGATCTGGGCAATCGCGCCGAAGGCGAGCCGGGGCCGCGCCGACGAGGAAAGGCCCGCTGCCCCGTTCCGGGCAAACGAATGAGCCGTCGACGCCCCCGCCGATAATTCGCGGGACATTTCCCCTTTTGCGCATTAGAATCTCCCTATAACGGAGGTGGCGCGAATGCCCACAACAGAAGTCAGCAACTGGTTCGGAGACGTGGTTGCTCGTCCCAAGGTAGTGGCAGAGGCCAAATCGGCCAAAGACATTGCCAAGATCCTGAAAGACCCGTCCACTTACCCCTCGCCCGTGCGGGCCTTCGGGTCGAATCATTCCACGGCGCCGTGTTCGGCGGCCGACGGCGGCACGATGATCCGGATGAAGGGGATGAATCGGATACTCGAGATTACCGGCGACACGGTCACGGTGGAGGCGGGCGCGATTCTGGTCGACGTCTCACAGGAGCTGAAGTCGAAGGGCTTGCAGTTTTACGTGAACACCGAGATTGGGAATCTTTCGATGGGGTCGGCGGCGTGCGCTGGGACTAAGGACGGCTCCATGCCGGGCGAGTATGGGCAGGTCAGCTCGTACTGCACTCGGATGAAGCTGGTTCTGCCAACGGGGAAGACGATAGAGGTGAGCGAGGAGAGCGATCCCGAGCTCATGAAGATGCTGCGGTGCAGCTACGGAACGTTCGGTGTGGTGACGGAGGCGACCTTCCGCATCAAGAAGCTGGAACCGATGGAGGTCTTTCACGAGACGTTTTCGGTGACTGAGTTTACCGATCAGTTGCCTAAGTTGTGGGCGCGCGGTCACTCCATGATGTACTACATGTTTCTCTACGACGAGAAGGTGACATGCGAGTTTCGTAAGTACAACCCGAAAGCGAAAGGGATGCGGGACATACACGTGTGGCCGCTGCGCAACTTCCTCTGGTCGGAATTGGGTCCGCGGACGTGCTTCCAGGCGGAACGCGACATTGAGGACAAAAAGGCCCGGTATAAGCTTATCGATGCGTTTGGCGGAACCTGGCGCTGGAACCTGGAGAACCTGATCAAAAGCAAGAACACGGCGGCAGCGGACCAGACCATCCGCTATCCGGATGTGTCCGGAGATAGCCGGTATACCTTCAGTTTATGGGCGTTTCCCGAGGACCGTTACGCGAAGATACTGCCCGCTTACACGAAGTGGGTGAAAAATTACTACAAGACCAAAGGCTACCGCACAAATATGCTGCACGTGGGGTACCGGATTGCGAAGGACCAGCAGTCGACCCTTTCCTATTCCTTCGATGGGAACGTGATGACGATCGATCCTGTGTCGACCGCGAATCCGGGCTGGAAGGAGTTCCTGGCCGACTTCAACGTGTGGTGCAGCGATCAGGGCGGCGCACCACTGCCGAACCAGACGTGGGGATTCACGCGTGAACAGGCGGTCAAGGCGCTGGGCGCGCGGCTGGATCAGATGGCGGCCAAGCGGGCGGAGATGGATCCGGCCGGGCGGCTGCTGAATCCGTTTTTCAAGACGTTTTTCGGAGTGTAGCGGCTGTAGAGTAGCTGTAGAGTAAAGGAATGGCCGCACCAGCCGAGTGGTTTGGAGACACAAACCCGGAGACGACGAAGTTATACGTAGAGCTTCATCGCAAGATGTCGGAAGCGGAGCGGCTTACACGGGTACTGGAACTCTGCGAGTTCCAGCGCGGGCTGGTGAAGTCCAATGTCCAGGAGATGTACTCCGGCGCGAGCGAGGAAGAGATTCGCTATCAGATGGCCGCGCGCATTTATGGTCGTGATTTGGCGCGGGCGGCCTACGGCTTGGATGTGGATGGCGGAGTGTGAGTTCGCTGGGCGAGGCTTTTCGGAAGTCACCGAGCTAGTTCGCAGATTCGGATTGCGCCGAGAAGCGGGTCTGCCACTAGGGCAAGGCCAGATAAGAAGGCTCGGAGTGAGTACGTATCGGTCAGCCAGAGATCAGTTGATCGCTCGCAACAATGCGCCGAGATAGTCAACGCTAAAGCCGTTAAGAATATCAGCTGACCTACAACAAGCGTCCCGCGACGTACTTGCTGCGTAGCGAGTAGATTTAAAGTGTGCCCGAACTCCCCGAAGTCGAAGCCGTCGTACGCCGCCTGCGCGACCGCGTCGTCGGCTCCCGCATCCGCTCCGTAACCGCCTGGCGCTGCGCGACTCCGGAGGTCGAAGAACTGGCGCCCGGCCACGCCATCCAAGCCGTCGAGCGCCGTGCAAAACACATCCTGATCCGCCTATCGGGCGGCCTCACCCTGCACACGCATCTGCGCATGACCGGCAACCTGTACGCCATTCCCGATGCGCGCATGCACGCCGCCGGCGCCCGCGTCGTGATTGCCTTGAAAGGCGGCGCGGGAATCGTATTCGAAGACTCGCGCGCGTTGGGGAAAATGGCAGTCCGGCAAACGTCTGACCTCAATACTGAGCTGGAAGAAACCCTCGGTCCGGAGCCCCTCAGCGACGCCTTCACCGCCCAGCAGTTCGTCGACAGCGCCCGCGCTTCGCGCCAGCCGGCAAAGCTGTTTCTGATGGACCAGCGGCGCGTGGCGGGCCTCGGTAACATCTACGTCGCCGAAATCCTCTTCCGGGCAAAAGTGGATCCACGCAAGCAGATCGGGCGGCTCAAGCGGGCCCGATTGGAACGGCTCCACGCGCAGATTGTTGGCGTTATGCGGGATGCGGTAGAATCGGCTTGGATCGCGTATGGCGTCCCGGGACAGTTCTCCGAGGGGGAGATGTTCGACTGCCAAGTCTACGACCGGGAAGGCCAGCCCTGCTTGGTGTGCGGCAAACCGATCCGACGCCTCCCGCAAGGAGGGCGCTCCACGTATTTCTGTGCAAGCTGCCAACGATGAGAGTGTCCACGGACCTGATTCAAATCGACCAGGAGAACCCGTCTCCGGAAGCTATCTCGCGCGCCGCCGCGGTGATTCGCAAAGGCGGCGTGGTGGCGATTCCCACCGACGCGCTCTACATGCTGGTGGCCGATCCCTACAATCTCCATGCCGTCGGCAAGGTGTTCAAAGCCAAAAGGCGTGAGGTGCACCGCTCGCTCCCGATGCTGGTGGACGACACGGTGATGGCCGAGCAACTGGCGGCCGAAACGACGATGCGGTTTTCCATGCTGGCGCGGAAATTCTGGCCGGGCCCACTGACCATCATCGTTCCAGCGTCGGCGAACGTGCCTCTGAAGGTAACAGGAAACACCGGACGGCTGGCGATCCGCCAGGCGAAAGCGAAAACGCCGCGGGCGTTGATTGAGGCCTTGGGGCAGCCGTTGATTTCCACCAGCGCGAACCTCAGCGGCCAGCCAACCTGTTCACTCGGCATTGAAGTCTTCGTGCAGATGGACGGCAACGTCAACCTGGTGCTCGATGGCGGAACGTGCGTGGGAGCGGCCGGAACGACGCTCGATATTACCGAGCCCATCTGGAAGGTGATCAAAGAGGGCGCGATCACGGAGAAAGAAATCGCCGAATGCCTTCGCGGGGCGTAAGCAAACGGCCCCACTGAAATGAGAATTTTGTTCATTGGCGATATCTTCGGCTCAGCCGGACGGAGCATTGTCGCCGAACTGTTCCAACCCATCATGCGCGAGCATCAGGTGGACCTGGCGATCGCCAATTGCGAGAACGCCGCCGGCGGTTTTGGCGTGACGCCGCAGATTGCCGACGATCTGTTGGGACTGGGCATCGACGTCCTCACCGGCGGCAATCACATTTGGGATAAGCGCGACATCAACGACTACATGGGGCGCACACCGCAGCTCATCCGGCCGGCCAACTATCCGGGCGATCAGCCGGGCCGCGGCGTGTACATTGCGAACGCGCGGAATGGCGTGGCCTGTGCAGTCATCAACCTGCAGGGGCGCACCTACATGCCGCCGATCGACTGCCCGTTTCGCGGGGCGGACAAACTGCTCGGCGAGCTGCCGGATTCGGTGAAGGTCCGGTTCGTGGACTTTCATGCCGAGGTCACCAGCGAAAAGGTCGCGATGGGTTGGTATCTGGATGGGCGCGTTTCCGCGATGGTCGGCACGCACACGCACATTCCCACAGCGGACAGCCGCGTGCTGAAAGGCGGCACGGCTTACCAGACCGATTGCGGAATGTCCGGACCATACGATTCCGTCATCGGCGTGGAAAAGC
Source organism: Acidobacteriota bacterium (assembly GCA_040007195.1). Lineage (GTDB taxonomy): Bacteria > Acidobacteriota > Terriglobia > Bryobacterales > Bryobacteraceae > JAFLBB01. Next base: position 16,401 of record JBDTVQ010000018.1, read on the forward strand.
AGACGGTGCTGCACAAATTCCTGACCGCTCAGCCGGTGAGGATGGAGGCGGCCAAGGGCGGCGTAGAGCTGCACGCGGTGCTGGTCGATGTGGATGCGGCGACAGGGCGCGCGACGGGCATCCGGCGGCTTGCTTTGACGCACGGCGGCGTTTCTGTAAGCGACTGAACACAAACGAAAGACTGAAGTTTTCCTAATCGCCTCCCGATAGATAGGGCAAGGAATCCCGCCCGCTACCACTACGCCCCGGTGGTGCGATCGGGCATTGGTGATGAGGCTGAACATCCAGTCGCGTATCTGGCCGCTGCTCACGCTCCCCATTTTGGTAGCGTGCCTGGCGCTGGGCCTGTCGCAGGTGGTCTCGATCAATGCGAGCCGGAATGCCTCGCTCAATTGGGCTCATTGCGAGCAGGACCTGCACCAGTTCGGCAGGCAGCTGTGGAGCTATCACGGAGCCTACCGCGCGGGCGATGCGGCGCGGGCGCTCGAAATTCGGACTAAAATAGTACAATCTCTCAAACTGTTGCCGGAGAGCTGCATCGCGCCGGAAGAACTGCGGCGGCTGGCCGATGTCACGCAAATCTGGCTTGCCGGGACGGCCAGCGAACTAGCGTCGATGTCCGGCCCCACCCCCGCGCGCTCGGAAGCGTCGTTCAACAGCATGCTGAGCCAGTTCGATCTGCTCTCGCTGCGGGCGGCCCGGATGAAAACGGAGGCGCTTTCCGGCCAATTGGCAAAGCGGAAGGATGCCGTTGCGCTGAGTCTTCTGGCCTCCCTGCTGGCCGTGATGGCGCTCCTGCTCAACCGCACCTACCGGCGCGAAATGAAGCAGCGCCAGTCTGTAGAGGAGGAGCTTCGGGCATCGGAGGCGCGATACCGCGAATTGTTCGAACACGTGGCCGAGGGGGTGTATCAATCGTCACCTTCGGGTGAGATTCTGCGAGCAAATCCGGCGTTGGTGAAAATGCTCGGCTTCGATTCCGAGGCCGAGATGAAGCGGGTCAATGTGGGCAATGACCTCTACTGCCAGCCAGAGCGCCGTTCGGAACTGACGGCCCAACTGGAGCGTGAAGGGAACTTGCGCGATGTGGAATATTCGCTGAAACGGCAGGATGGTTCCACGCTGGTGGTTCTGGAAAATGCGCGCGCGGTCCGGAATAGTGCCGGCGCTCTGCAATGGTACGAAGGGTCGCTGGTGGACATCACGGCGAGGAAGCGCGCCGAACAGGACCTGGCAACGCGCATGCGGGAACTGGAGCAGGCCCGCAAGCAGTCGGAGTCGCAGGCCTACCAGATGCTGGAGCAATCGTTCGAACTGGCCACGGCGCGCGATCAAGCGGTTCAGGGCGCCGGGCGCCAGGCGCAATTCCTGGTCAACCTGAGCTCGGAGTTCCGCGGCCCGATGAATGGCGTGGTGGGAATGGCGCAGTTGTTGCTGGATAGCGAACTGAGCATGCAGCAACGGGAGTTTGCGGAGTCGGTGAGGCGGTCCTCGAGCCGCCTGCTGGAAACCATCGACGACATTCTGGAGTACTCGCGGATGGAAGGCGGCGAACTGGTTCTTCAGAACACCCCGTTCAGCATTCGCTCCGTGGTGGCGGACCTCATTCAGCGCCATGCCGAACGCGCCGAGGCGAAGGGCCTGGAGATGGCCGTTCTGGTGAAGCCCGATGTCCCCGACCAACTCACCGGCGACGCCGGGCGCATCCGCCAGGTGCTCGGCCACTTGATTCACAACGCGATCCGGATGACCGATTCCGGCGCCGTGTCGGTGACGATCGGCACAGCCCGCAAGGACACCTCCAAGGTGCTGTTGCGAGTGCAAGTAGAGGACTCCGGCGCCGGCATTCCGACGGACCTGATGCCGGTGTTGTTCGATCCGTTCGCGGGAAGCGTGACGCCCACACAACGCGGCCGCGAGAGAGGCGGATTGAATCTGGCCATTTCGCGGAAGTTGGTGGAGAGGATGGGCGGGCAGATGGGCGTAGAAAGCGAGCCAGGACAAGGTTCGCTGTTCTGGTTCCAGGTTTCGTTACCCTACATGGCGCATCCACTGCTGGCGGACCCGGCGCTTGAACTGAGGGGCCTGCGGTGCCTGATCGTGCAGGAAGGCGTGTCGGTGCGGGGAGCGATTGCCGAGACAGCCACGGGCTGGGGCCTGCAGGCGACAACGGCCGGAGAGGCGCCCGACGCGCTTAAGCTTTTGCGGCAGGCGGAACTGATGGGAGAGCCCTTCGACGTATTGCTGGTCGACAACGAACTGCCGGGGCTGCCGGGAATTGCGCTGGCCGATTCGGTGCTCGAGGACGCAGGGTGCGGCCATCCGAATATCGTCTTGATGGTGCCGTATAGCCAACGTGCCTATTGTCTGGAGCCGACACTGCTGGGGATTTCGGCGATGCTGTCCAAGCCAGTGGAGGAGCGCGCTCTGCTGGCGTGCCTGCTGCGCGTGTCGTCGAAGACGAAACCGATCGATTCCCATCCCGGCCATGGCCTGATCCACTTGGACCGCGCCGTCCAATCGGAACGTCCGAAAGCAATTCTGCTCGTCGAAGACGATCTGATTGGCCAGCGTGTGGGAAAGCGGCTGCTGGAAAAACTGGGTTATGAAGTGGTCGTGGTGGCGAACGGCCTGGAGGCGGTACAGGCCGTTCAGGAATACCAGTTTGCCGCCGTCCTGATGGACATGATGATGCCGGAGATGGACGGGTGCGCGGCGACTCAGGCGATTCGTGCCTTGGAAAGCGTCAATCAGAGCCTGGCCATCATTGCCATGTCCGCAAGCGACGCGACCAGCGACCGCGAACGATGCCTGGCGGCGGGGATGAACGACTATATCTGCAAACCGGCTTCGCTCGAACAACTGCGTACCATAGTGAGCCGCTGGACGGAATCCGCGGAAGCCGCGGCTGCTGTGTAAGCGAGGCCAAGGCTCGGCAGAGCGCGCGGTTGTGGCAGTCTAGTGAGGATGTCCTCAACCGAACACGGCCAAGAGCGCCGAAAACTCCGCAGTGAAACCTGGTACGAAGGGCCCGAGTATTACAACTTCGCCCGCCGCGCCTACATGCGCAGCGAGGGCCTGACAAAGGGCGCATTTTATGGCAAGCCTCTGATCGGTATTTGCAATTCGTGGAGCGAGCTCAACCATTGCAATATCCACCTTCGTGAGCTGGCCGAATCGGTGAAGCGCGGGGTGTGGGCCGCAGGCGGCGTGCCGTTGGAGTTCCCCACCATTTCGCTCGGCGAGGTCTTCATCCGCCCGACGGCAATGCTGTTGCGGAACCTCATGGCGATGGATGTGGAAGAGTCGATCCGCTGCAATCCGATCGATGGCGTGGTGCTGCTGTGCGGCTGCGACAAGACGACCCCGGCGCAGTTGATGGGCGCGGCCAGCGCGGATATTCCCTCGATATTTGTCACCGGCGGACCGATGTTGAGCGGCAACTATCGCGGCGAATGGAAAGGCTCCGGCACCGACGGGCGGAAGATGTTCGACATGTTCCGCTCCGGTTCGTTGAGCGAAGAGGAGCTGAACGAGTTTGAAGGCTGCATGGCGCGCAGCCACGGCCATTGCATGGTGATGGGCACGGCATCGACCATGACGTCAATTGCCGAAGCGCTGGGGATGACGCTGCCGGGCTGCGCATCGATACCGGCCCCCGATTCGCGGCGGAAAGCCATGGCCGAGGAATCCGGACGGCGGATTGTGGACATGGTGTGGGAGGATCTGAAGCCGTCGAAGATCATGACCTGGGAAGCGATTGAAAATGCCGTCACTGTGGACATGGCCATTGGCGGTTCAACCAACGCGGTGGTGCATCTGATCGCCATTGCGCGGCGGTTGGGTTTGAATTTGACGCTCGACGACTTTCATCGCATCTCGGCGCGCACGCCGTATCTGGTGAACGTGAAGCCATCGGGCAAATATTTGATGGAAGAGTTCTTCTATGCGGGCGGGCTGCCTGCCGTGATGCGCGAGATATTGCCTCTGCTGCATGGCGATGCGATCACGGTAAGCGGCAAATCGATTGCAGAGAACGTGGCGGAGGCGCCCTGCCATAATCGCGACGTCATTCGCACGCGCGAGGCGCCGCTCGATCCCGAAGGCGGAACGCTGATCCTCTATGGCAATCTCGCCCCGAACGGCGCGGTGATCAAGCACACGGCGGCCTCGGAGAATTTGCTCGAGCATCGTGGTCCGGCGCTGGTGTTCGACGATCATCATGCGATGATTCTCGAGCTCGAACGCGACGACCTGCCGGTGGATGAGAACACGGTCATCGTGCTCAAAAATGGCGGGCCGAAAGGCGGACCGGGATTTCCCGAGTGGGGCCACATCCCGATGCCAAAACGCCTGCTGCAACGCGGCGTGATGGACATGGTGCGCATTTCGGATGCGCGCATGTCGGGCACCAGCTTCGGAACGGTGGTGCTGCACATCTCGCCGGAGTCAGCCGTCGGAGGACCGCTGGCGGCGGTTCGGACCGGCGATGAAATCGTGTTGTCGGCATCGAAGCGAACCATTGATGTGTCGCTCTCACCCGACGAAATCAAGCGCAGGCTGGCGGAGTTCGTGCCGCCCGCCCCGCACTACAATCGCGGCTACGGCAAAATGTTCCTCGAACATGTCACGCAGGCGCACGAAGGTTGCGACTTCGACTTCCTGGAAGCCGTGGCCAAGCCCAGCGGCTCATGATCAAGCGGGTCGCCATTTTCGCCGTGCTGGCGCTGTTATTCGTGACGGCCAATCGCGGCGCTTATCGCAACTTTTTCTTTGGCGACGATCTCGATAACCTCGCCTGGACGCGCGTAGTTCCCGGTGCCAGGTTTGTGCAGGCGATGGTTTCGCCCGTCTACACAGCCAACAATTTCCGGCCAACGGGACACGGGCTGTATCACCTATGGAGCCAGACCGCGGGCCTCTACTTCCCGCCATACGTAGGAACAATTCAGGCCTTGCACTTGTTGAACGCGCTGCTCTTATTCTGGCTGCTGCGGCGGATTGGCGCGGGTGAGTGGCAGGCAGCGGTGGGCGCCGTCGCGTGGGTGTTCCACATGGCTTTGTTCGGCGCATTCTGGCGCCCGATGTACGTGTTCGATGTGCTGTGCGGGCTGTTCGTGCTGCTCTCCCTGCTCGCCTGGACGGGCCAGCGTTGGGTGCTCGCCTTCGTTTGTTTCTGGCTGGCGGTGAAATCGAAAGAGCATGCCGTGCTGCTGCCCGCGGTGTTGTTTCTCTACGAATGGACAATCGGCCAGAAGCGGTGGAAGCCGCTGGTTCCCTTCCTCGCCGCCTCGTGCGGCTTTGGTTTGCAGGGCGTATTTGCGAACCGGGCCGCTGGGCCGGACTACAAGCTGGTGTTTTCGCCGATCAGCGTGATGACCACGGCGTGGACCTATGCGAAGCACTTCTGGTTCGTCGCAATCCTGTTGGCGATCGGGGCGAGGCAAAATGATCGCGGCGTGTGGTGGGGGGTGGGTTGGTTTGCGCTCCTGTTGGCGCCGATGCTGTTGCTGCCCGGACGTGTGAATCCGGTGTATTTGTACGTACCGCTGATGGGCCTCGCAGCGGCTGTGGCGGTGATGATCACGGCGCGAGGCCGCACGGTTGTGGTGGCCGCCCTGACCATCGTCTGGCTCGCCGCCAATTTCGTGTGGATGCGCCAGTTGCGGCGGGCCGAGCTGACCCATGCCGATGAGAATCGTGCTTACTTCGAACAGCTCTCGCGCGTCGGCCCGGCACTGGGCGAACCGGACCTCCACATCTATGACGGGTATCCGGAAGGCCTGGACTGGTGGGGCATCGCAGGAGCCGTGCGACTGATCACTGGCCGTACCGAGGCACGCATGGCGCCGATTCAAGCCGACGATTTACGCGCGCAGACGCAGGGCAAATCGGTGATGCAGTTGTTCTGGGATCCGGCACGCCGCGAGCTGGCCACGCATGTGCGGTCGGAGAATCATCCGGAGCTGGCGCGGTTGGACCTGGGCCGTTACGTTCCGTTCTGGCAACTGGAAGACGGCTGGCACAAACAGGAGGGCGGTTACCGCTGGTCAAAGCCGCACGCCGAGGTCAGCCTCATGCGTCCCGAAGGCGCCACGCGCTTCGAACTGCGGGTGAATATCGGACCGGCCCACATCGCGGCGGTGAATCCGATCCGCGTGCGCGTTGGCGTCGATGGCGAAGCAGTGGGCGAGGCGGTTTTCGAAAAACAAGGCTGGCAGACGGTGGGATGGAACGTGCCGCCAAAGCCCGCCGGGCGCGTCCGCGTGATGCTGGACGTCACTCCTCCATTTCATCCGGGTCCAACGGACCCGCGTGTGCTGGGCGTGGCGGTGGGTTCAATAGGATATCCGGATAGTCCACGTTGATCAGGAACAACCCGCGGGCCGGAGCGCGCGGACCGGCTTTGCGCGCACCCGGTTCATCGAGAAATCCGGGCCTCAACATGGCCTCCAGGCCGGATTCGTCCAAATTCCCTTTCCCGGCCTCGAGCAGCGCTCCTACAATGTTGCGAACCATGTGTTTCAGGAATCCGTTGCCACGGACGCGGTAAATGAGCTGGTTCTCCCCTTCGTGCAGCTCGGAAGCGAAGAGGGTGCGGATTTTGGAAATGCCGAGTTCGTCTCTTTTGTGGTCGGTAGTGGCGAAAGCGCTGAAATCGTGGGCACCCACGAGTAACGGAGCCAGCCGTTTCATCGCCGGAAGTAAGAGTGGATATGGATGATGATGCAGGAAGCGCTGATCGAAGGGCGAACAGATTTCGCCTCGCCAGATGCGGTACTCGTAGGTTTTGGCCGTGGCATGGTAGCGAGGGTGAAAATGGGCTGCGGTTTCAGCCAGGCCGTCAACGCGGATGGCGGGCGGCAGCACGTGATTCACCGCGCGTTGCAAGTTGGCGGCAGGAATCGGATTCGTGAGGGTAAAGGCGGCGCTTTGGGCCAGGGCATGGACGCCGGAGTCGGTGCGTCCGGAACCCACAACGCACACCCGGGCGCCTTCCACATCTGTCAAAACGGCTTCGAGGGCGGCTTGGATGGTGGGCAGTCCCGGCTGTACCTGCCAGCCGCGAAAGTCCGTGCCATCATAGGAGATAGTCGCGCGAAAGCGGCGCGGTGGGCGTTCCATGTTGCAGTGAGCGCCGGCGATGCTCCTTGCCGGCCGGGAAAGCCTTACTATACCATTGAAAATTCAGGGAACAATTGCCCCCATTTCGTTCGTCTAGACTCGCAGTAGCAATCCAAGACCGGGTCCGCCCCGTTCATCGGGACCGGGCAAGGAAATGCGAGTTCGCCGCGAAGCGGCGGGAGCAGTTCGCACGTATAAGGAATCAAGGATTCATGACAAATCTTCGCTCTTTTGTTTCGGTCCTATGCAGCATGATGCTGGTGGCGGGCTGCCTGCCCGCGCAGCAATCGGCGGGCATGGACAATTCGAAAGCTCCGATTTATGAACGGAACACCTTTCTCGAAAAGGTCACCAGACACTACCGTCCCGTGGAGATCGAGCCCATCCGGCTGGGGAATTCCAACCGGTTGGAGTCGCTACTGCGGGCCGGCCGCCTGTATTTGACCCTACAGGATGCCATCGCGCTGGCCGTCGAGAATAACCTCGACGTGGAGCTTCAGCGCTATGGACCGATGATTTCCAACGCCAGCTTGCAGCGCGCCCTCGCGGGCGGTTTGTTGCGCGGCGTTCCCCCGACGATTCAGCAAGGCGCGCAGAGCGCACAGAATCAGGCCATCGGCAGTTCCACCGGCGGCACGGGCGGTGGCAGCGGCGCGACGGGCGCGGGCGGAACTTCCGGCGCGGCTTCCAGCGGCGGCGCGGGCGGCACGGTCATCACGGCCACTGGTACGGCGCTGCAGAATCTCGATCCGGTATTCGTCAGTACGCTGAGCACCGGCCACTCCACCCGGCCACAGTCCAACACGATCACCACGGGCTTGACCGCCATCGCCTTCAATTCGCAAAACTTCAGCAACGCCGTCCAGAAGAGCTGGTTGACCGGTACCACGGCGAGCTTGGGTTGGAACATGACCGGCGTAATTTCCAACAACCCGTTGAATGACATTAACCCTTCAAAAAGTGGCAACTTTCAACTGCAGATCAGCCAGCGCCTGCTGCAGGGCTTTGGCATCGCGGTGAACAACCGCAACATCCGCATCGCCAAGAACAACATGAAGGTGAGCGACCTGCAATTCCAACTGCAACTCATCACCACGGTAAGTGCGGTGCAGAACCTGTACTGGGATCTGGTGAGCTTCAACGAAGATTTGAAGGTGAAGCAACAGGCTCTCGCGCTCGCGCAGAAGCTTTACGAGGACAACAAGAAGCAGGTGGAAATCGGAACGCTCGCGCCGATTGAAATCGTAAGCGCCCAAGCGCAGGTGGCGCGGCGCCAGCAGGAACTACTGCAATCGGAAACGGTGCTGCTCCAGCAGGAAACGATCATTAAGAATGCGCTGAGCCGCACTGGGGTGATGAGCCCGAGCGTGGCCGATGCGCGCATCGTTCCCATGGATTCCATCACGCTGCCTGCCGTATCCCCCGTGCGGCCGATGAAGGACCTCTACGACGAGGCCGTCGAGACTCGTCCCGACCTCGAACAAACGCGAATCAACATCGAAAACACCAAGATCGGCCTGAAGGGCAGCCGCAGCCAGTTGCTTCCGTCTCTTGATTTGCAGTTCAATTTTCAAAACAACGGCCTGGCCGGCACCAGCAACGGGCTTCCGTTGCCCGGCACCGGGAATCCGCTGCCCAACCGCGTCGATCCCTTCTTCGTAGGCAACTACGGCCGCGTGCTGGAACAGTTGTTCCGCCGCAACTTCCCCGACTACTCGTTCGGATTTCAGTTGAACATCCCCATCCGCAACCGTTCGGCCCAGGCCGACATGACCCTCGATTCGCTGAATTTGCGCCAGTCGGAATTGCAGCAGCAGAAGCAGTTGAATCAGTTGCGCGTGGACATCAGCAACTCAATGATCGCGCTGCAGCAGGCACGCGCGCGCTTCGATGCCGCCAAACAGGAGCGCGTTCTGCAGGAGCAGACGCTCGAAGCCGAGCAGAAGAAGTACGCTCTCGGCGCATCCACCGTCTTCTTCGTGATTCAGTACCAACGCGACCTGGCGCAGGCGCAGGCAAACGAAGTGGCCGCGCTGGGCTCCTACGCAAAAGCCGAAGTCGATCTGGACCGCGTGATGGGAGTCACTCTCAAAAAGAACGGCATCGACCTCACCGAAGCGATGGCGGGCAAGGTCTCGCGTGCCCCCAGCGCTCTTCCCCCCGAAGGCGCGGCGAAATAGCCGGCAGCAGAGGACCAATCGATATGAAGCGGACAGTCGCGTGCGCAGCGCTGCTGTCCGCTTTGTGTTTGTGGGGCTGTCGTGAGGTTGCCTGTGCCGTGACAGCGGGACCGTAGTGCGCTACGTTTAGAATCATGAGTCAAGTGAATGTCGTACTGCCGGAAGACTTGGTGAAAGCGGCAAGACTCGACCGGGGCAATGTCTCGCTGGAGGCTGCCAAGTTAATCGCGTTGGAATTGTTCCGCGAAGAACAGGTATCGCTTGGCCGCGCGGCGGAACTTTGCGAGGTGCCACTGGCCACGTTCATGGACTTCGCTGCCGCTCATGACGTGCCTCCGCTTCACTACGGATTGCCGGAACTGGAGCAAGACCGGCAAACCCTAGCCAAATTGCAGCCGTGATTGTTGTTTCAGATTCTTCACCTCTAATCACGCTGTCCAAGATCGGTCATCTGCACATCCTTCCGAGATTGTATGAGACCGTCCACATCACTAGCACAGTATTCGCCGAAGTTGCCGTGAGCGGTGCCGGCCTTTGGGGCGCGGCGGAAGTGTCCAATGCCGAATGGGTACGAATCGCAACCCTGGAACGACATCCAGGATTGCCGCTGGAGTTCACCGCAGGACTAGGAGCCGGAGAGATCAGCACCGTCCGACTGGCGAAGGAATTGAATGCCGATGTTGCTCTGATTGACGACCGCAAGGCGCGAGCGCTGGCAGTAAAGTTCGGTGTAACGCCGCTCGGTTGCGTCGGGATTTTGCAGAGCGGGTTTCAAGCAGGTTTGATCCCTGAACTCCGGACGGCTTACCAACTTTTGCTCGACTCCGGTGCATTTGTAGATCGAAGAATCTTGGCAGCAAACCTGAGGGCGCTGAATCTGCCTGGACTGGACACTTAAGCCAGCAGCCTCCGTCAGACGCGGTCCGGCCGGCGTTTGCGCGCTACCGCACCAGTTCAATCGCGTGCATCGTCACCCAGCCCATCAGAGCCGCTGCCGGGATCGTCAGCACCCAAGCCCAAATGATGTTCGTCGCCACGCCCCAGCGCACCGCTTTGAAGCGTTGAATCGAGCCGACCCCGGCAATCGCGCCCGTAATGGTGTGCGTGGTCGACACCGGCATCTTCAATTCCGTCGAAAAGAGAATCGAGATGGCCGCAGCCGTTTCAGCACAGAATCCGCTGCGTGGTTTCAGGCGCGTCAGGCGGCCGCCCATCGTATGAATGATGCGCCACCCGCCGCTCATCGTACCCAGGGCGATGGCGGCGTGCGCGGAGAGAATTACCCAGGTCGGCACATCGAAGGATTTGATCCATCCCGCCGTGTACATCGCGCCGGTGATGATGCCCATCGTTTTCTGCGCGTCGTTGGTTCCGTGCGAATAGCTGAAGATGCCCGACGAGAACAACTGCAGCCAGCGGAACCAGCGGTCCATTTTGCTCGGCGACGATCTGCGGAATATCCAGTAGATGAGGATCATCAGCAGCCACGCCAGGGCCAGTCCCATCAACGGCGCCAGCAGGATGAACACAAGCGTGAGAATCCACTTCTGTCCCCAGATGATTGCGGCGAACCCGGCCTTGGCAATCGCCGCTCCCGCAAGCCCGCCAATCAGGGCATGCGAAGAACTGGAGGGCAAGCCGTAATACCAAGTGATGAGATCCCAAACAATCGCCCCCACCAGCGCCGCCAGAAACGTGAGCTGATCGATCTTGTGCAAGTCCACCAGGCCGCTGCCAACCGTGCTCGCCACGCCGGTTCCAAATGTGAACGCCGAAGCGAAATTCCACCACGCGGCCCATGCGACGGCCTGTCCCGGCGACAAAACGCGCGTGGCGACTACCGTGGCAATAGCGTTCGCCGCGTCGTGAAAACCATTGATGTAATCGAACGTGAGCGCGACGACGATGACCAGAACCACAAGGAGCGTTGCGGAGTCCATGCGTCTAGCTGTTCTTCACAACGACTTCTTGCAGCACGTCTGCCACGTCTTCGCAAAAGTCGGTGGCCTTCTCCAGAACCTCGTACACTTCCTTCCGCTTGATCAGTTCGATGGCGTTGGTTTCGGTCTGGAAGAGTTCGGCCACCGCGACGCGATACACCACATCGGCATCGTTTTCCAGGCGGTTGATCTCAATGCAATGCTGCAGAATCTGTTTGTCGTGGCTCAGAGCTTCGAAGGCGTGGATCATCTCGCGGCTCAACTGCACCAGAATCGCCGTCAGCTTGGTGACCGGCGCGGGAATCGGCTCCAACGGATACGCCGAGATCCGGTAGGCCGACTCTTCCAGGCAATCGAGCACGTTATCCAGGTGCGACGCCAACCGGTGAATGTCTTCGGGGTCGAGCGGAGTGAGGAACGTCTGGTTCAGACGAGTGAAGACGTCGTGGATAATCTCGTCGCCGCGAGATTCAATGTCTTTCAATTTGTTCGCCGCCGCTACCATCTCGGAGTTGCCGATTTGCGCCGCGGCGTCCAGCACCGTGACCGCTTCTTCGATCAAATGCGCTTGCTTCAGGAAGTCGGCGTAGAACTTTTCTTCACGTGGGAGGAATCTCATACGTTTGAGCGGCTCGCTTCGATGCCGTGCGAGGACCTTTCATCTTCTCAGTCCCACTTGGGACGGGTCAACTAGCCTACAGCAATAGAACGGTTACGATTCCATGAAAATTGGAAACAGATCCTGTGACCGCGTTTGCGGAACTGGCTGGCCTTCGGGTAACAGGTCTTTATTTATGTATCGCGGATCAAGAAGACGGTCCGGTTGAAGATTTCCCATCGCGCTGACCATCGTCTCACGCAAGTGGGGATGATCCTTTTCCAATTCGGCGAACAGATCGCGAAGCTTGCGGCGGACGGTTCCAGTCTTCTGTGAACAACCGCACGGAACGATAGGCGCGCCCGCCTGCGCTGCCCACGCCGTGGTGATCTCTTCCTTCACATAACAAAGCGGCCGGATCAGACGGAACTGGCCATCGCTCGACATCGTGATCGGAGGCAGCGCGCTCAGCCGGCCTGTGAACATGGAGTTGCGCAGAAACGACTCGACAAAATCGTCGGCCGTGTGGCCAAAGGCGATCACGTTGGCACCCAGGCCGCTCACCACCTCGTAAACCGCGCGGCGGCGATAACGGCTGCACAGGTCGCAACCGTGGTCGGGTTGCTCATCGAGCAAGCGGTGGCTGGGGTTGTCGTGATAGTAAGTCCAGTCGATACCGCGGGCACGAATCCATTCGCCAAGCGGATTGATGGGTTGCAGAAACTTACCCTGCTCGATGGTGAACGCACAGACGCTGAAGTTGATGGGCGCGCGTTTTGCCAACAACAGCATGGCTTCCAGGAGCGTGAACGAATCCTTTCCGCCGCTAAATGCGACGGCGACTCGATCCCCCTCGCGGATCATTTGAAACCGCTGGATGGCTTCCCCAACTTTGCGTAGAAGCGTTTTTTCTAAGTCCAAGCCACCATTATCGCCGATGTCCAGCCGCGAGAGTAGAATTCTCCCGCGCGCGTGCGGCCTGCCTGGGTTTGGGACCTTGCCGCCTTGGCCGCACAACCAATGCCGGCGCTACTGCAAAACAATCTGAACGGGATTAGCCGCCTTCTCCTCCACCGTGACAAATACCAGCACGCGCCCGGCCCGCTGCAACTCCGGCGGAAGCTCCAAATCAACCTGGTCTATCCATGGATACCGCTCGCTCGGTCCCGCATAAAGAACGGGAATGTGGAGTCCGGAGATCGTCGCGCGCACCGCGCCAAGCGACGCCCGATTTCGTATGCCGCTTCCATAGAGCGTGAGAATGGACCGTTCGGATTCTCCCAGCGGGATGGGAACGCTTGGGCAATCGTACTCGGTTTCTTTCGAGCAATCGTAGGTCGAGGAAACCGTTCGCTGCCCGGCGCGATCAAGTGCAAACACACCGTCCGCCGGACCATCGCCCATCTTCGTCGAACTCAACAACCCGGGTGAAATTCGTTCGACGATCAGGTTGCCCCACACCTGTTTGGTGGGGCCGGTGACCACAACTCGGGCAACTCCGGTGGCCACTTCGTCGGGAACCTTGTAGTTCACCTGGAACGGGCCTGCGTAATGAATGGGCGCCTGATGCAGCACCCCGAGTGAATCGCGAATCGTCACCGAAACGCCGGAGAGCTCGAACGGCAGCGGGAACTGATCGGCGTTCGCGGCTTCAGCGCCGAAGTCTCGAACATAGCCGTCCACCATCATCCCGGGCGACGCAATGAACGTGCCATAGGCGACATTTACGCTTCCGAGCCAGCTCAGCGGGAAGCGCTGCAACTGCGGCACCGGAGGAAACGGAATCGCGCCGAATGGATCGAGCGGATACGGCGCGCGCGATTCCTGGCTGAAATCGAACGGATCGTACAGGTCGGCCACAACCGGGCGGCCGGACGGAACGAGTTCCACGCCGAATCTCGTTTCGAGCAGGCGCAGCCAGCTATCGAAGGAGTAGCGGCCGTGGTCGTGAAACGTCGAGCGGGCGTAAGTGGAGATGACGATCGAAGGAACGCGCGTGCCGAGTCCTTCGGGAACAGGCACGTGATCGGGCTCGCCGCCGCCGTCCTCCCAGGCAAGCAGCATCGCGCTGCGATACCAGAGTGCCCCGCGCATATGCGCGTTGATCATCTGCGTCAGCGCGGAACGGCTGTCTTCGCCCGGAGCAAGCACCACGAACGTGGCGTTGGGCAGGTCGCGCCGTTCGGTGCGGTCGAGGAATTCCGTTCGGGACACGACGGCCCAAGTTACGCCTGCCTGCGTGAGCGGCGCGAGCATCGGAGCCACGGCTGTTGGGCCCACATGCAACCGCGCGGGAAATGAATCGGGGCCGGGCGTGGAGAAGAACTGATCCTGAATCACATACTGGCGGGCGTACGTCCACAGGTGCGGAATGTCGCGTTCCGTAAGTCCCGCGCCATCGCCCTCCACGCTCGCGTACCGGCCAAAAAGCGAATCAAAACTATGGCCGGGAAGAAGGACGAATACGAAGTGCTCGATGCGGTCCAAGCCCGGCCGTTCGGCGGCCACGCCCAGCGTCGCGATCAACAAAAAAAGAATCGGCAAGCGCATCTGCTTCTATCATGCCTCTATCATGGTGGGGTTGCCGCAAATCTCTCCAGCCCGCCGTACAGCCTTTGATGTTCTCGTAAACGTGGAGGAGGGCGCAAACTCCACCGATCTCCTTTTCGAGCGAACGAAGGAGTTGAGTGGACGCGACGCCGGGCTCGCCACGGAGCTCGTTCTCGGTTCGCTCAGACGGCGCGCCCAACTCGATTTTCTCGCCGTGCACTTTTCCGGGCGCGACTCGGCGGCCTTCGATACCGAGGTGCGCCTCGCCCTGCATTTAGGGATCTACCAGATGCGCTACCTGGAGCGCATTCCCGCGCACGCGGCGATCAGCGAAAGCGTGGAATTGGTGCGCCGTGCCGGAAAGCGCTCGGCCACGGGTTTCGTGAACGCCATCCTTCGCAACGTGACCAAGGATGACCTTTCTTGGCCTGATCGTTCCGTGGAACTGTGCATGCCGGAGTGGCTGCTGCAAGGGTGGGAGACCGCCTACGGGGCCGATGTCGCAGCGGCCGTCGCCCGGGCATCGCTTGAGACACCCGAAACATTTTTGCGCGTTCCCGTGGGAATGGATCCGCCGCAGGGTGCAGTGGCCACCGCATTACCTGGCTGCTGGATGTGGCCGAAAGGCCCCGCGCCAGAGGGATTCCGCGTCCAGGATATGGGCTCGCAGAGCATCGTGCCAAAGCTCGCCTTAGAAGCCGGACTGCGATTTCTCGATTTATGCGCCGCTCCCGGCGGCAAGACGCTCCAGGCGATGGAGACGCCCATCCGCGCCATCGCCAGCGACCGGCTTCCAGCCAGAGCCCGTGACGTAGCGGCACTGGGCGTGCCCACACTGGTCCTGGACGGCACACGTTCCCTCCCCTTTCCGGCGCAAACGTTTGACCGCATTCTCGTCGACGCCCCCTGCTCCGGCACCGGCACGCTAGGGCGAAACCCGGAGATCAGATGGCGCATCCAACCGGACGATCTGGACAACCTCCATCAACGGCAGGTGAAGCTGCTCCGCAATGCGCTGACCTGCGCCAAGCTCGGCGGGCGAGTGGTATATTCAACATGCTCATTGGAGCGAACAGAAAACGAAGAGGTCGTACGCGAAGCCGTTGCCGGCGCCAGCGGATGGCAATGCGAAAGCACGGCGCAGCGGCTGCCGGGACGAGACCCCGGCGACGGTTTCTTCGCCGCTGTGATAACATCAGCTTAGTTCCGAAGCCCCTGATTTCCCGCACGATTCCGACGTCATGATCGAGATTTTGCCCTCCATTCTGGCCGCCGACTTTGCCAACCTGCAGGCTGCGGTTACGCGCGTGCGCGACACCGGCATCACCATGCTGCACTGCGATGTGATGGACGGCCATTTTGTGCCCAACATTTCCCTCGGCGTGCCCGTGGTGGCCAGCCTCCGCAAGGTGACGAGCCTGAAGTTGGACGTCCACCTCATGATCGAGGAGCCGGACCGCTACATTGAGTCCTTCGCCGAGGCCGGTGCCGATTCCATGTCCGTGCACCAGGAAGCCTGCCGCCACCTCGACCGTACCATCCGCTTCATTCAGTCCACCGGCTGTTTGGCAGGCGTCGTGCTCAATCCCGCTACGCCGATCTCGACTTTGGAAGACGTGCTGCCCATCGTGGACTACGTTTTGTTGATGAGCGTGAACCCGGGTTTCGGGGGACAGAAATTCATCGGCCGCGTGTTGGACAAAGTGAAGGCGCTTGACCTCAAGCGGCGCAGTTTGGGTCTTGGATTTCCGATTCAGATCGACGGTGGCATCAGCGCCCGCAACATCGGCGAATGCGTGCGCGCCGGAGTGGATTGGTTCGTGGTCGGTTCGAGTGTGTTTGGCGCCGCCGATCCCGTGGTGGCAATTGAAGAGATGCAGAACGAGGCCCGTGAAGCAACGGCCGTTCGGACGTAATGACAGGAGTGGTTCTGATGATTCGTCTTCGTAAGCTGGCCTTGATGGCCATCACCGCGGCGCTGCTTGCCGCGCTGCTCACCGGCTGTGGCTTCCGCCGGAAAAAGTATGAGAATCCCATCGGCAAAGATACGCAACAGCCCGACAAGGTTCTCTTCGACAAAGCCATTGGCGATATCGAAAAGGGCCGTTATGAAGTGGCGCGCCTCACCCTGAACACGCTGATGAACACCTACGACACCAGCGAGTACATGGCGAAGTCGAAGCTGGCCATCGCCGACAGCTGGATGCGCGAAGGCGGTACCCATTCCCTTGCCCAGGCCGAAGCCGAGTACAAGGATTTCATCCTGTTCTATCCAACCATGGAAGAATCGGCCGAGGCGCAGGAAAAGGTTTGCATGATCCACTACAAGCAGATGGAGAAGCCGGACCGCGATCAGACGCACGCGGTGCGCGCCGAAGACGAATGCCGCAACCTGCTTCTGCAGTTCCCCAACTCGAAGTTCGCTCCGCGCGTCGCTCAAACGCTGCGCAACATTCAGGAAGTGATCGCCGAGGGCGAGTTCCGCGTGGGCTTCTTCTATCACAAGAAGGGCAGCTTCCCGTCGGCGGCGAACCGGCTGGAAAACGTGGTCACGCACTATCCGCTCTATTCGCAGGCCGATGAGGCGCTGTGGCTGACGGGTTCGTCCTATGGCAAGCTCGGTCCGCGGTTCAAAGAGCAGACCGTGGCCACGTATCAGAAGCTGGTGAAGGAATATCCGCTGAGCGATCGCGCCGATCTGGCCAAGGCGGAGTTGAAGAGGCTGGAAGCCGAAATTCCCGAGCCCGACCCGGTGGCTTTGGCGCGCATGCAGTACGAACAGGAAAACGCCACCGACAAGGGCAAAATCTCGAACTTCTGGAGTGTCTTCAGCAAAAGTCCGGACACGCACCTGGCGGCGAAGAGCGGCAACCCGGCCACCACCGGATTGCGCCCCAGCATTCCGGTCAGCGTGCCTACGCCGGAACAGATCGCCGCGGCGGCCGCCAGCGCGGCACAGCCCACCACCACCGATGTGGGCGTGACCACGGTGGGTCCGAATAGCGCCCTGGACACCAAGGACGACGCGCGGTTGAAAAACCAGCAACAGAAGAAGGATGAGAAAAAGAAGTAGATTTCCGAATGTTGGGACGCATTCTTCTGGCTGACGATTCGCCGCATGCGCAGCGTATGGGCGAGCGGATTTTGCGCGAAGAAGGCTTCGAACTCCTGATGGCGGCCGACGGGGAAGAAGCCTTCGAGCAACTGGCGTCGGGCCGCCCGGACGTGATTCTTGCCGATGCGTACCTGCCCGGCACCTCCGGATTTGAACTGTGCCGTGCCGTAAAGGCCGACAGCGCGCTGCGCCACACCAGGGTCGTATTAACCGCCGGAATGCTCGAACCGTTCGATGAAGATGAAGCACGGCTGGCCGGCTGCGACGGCATTTTGAAGAAGCCGTTCGAAGCGAGCGCCGTCGTGGAAATGATCAAACCTCTGGTGGAAGCGGCCCGGTATTCGCGAGGCTTGTTCGGCCCCGATGTCGAGGGTGCCGCGCCGCCCCTGCTGCCGGCCGGAGAAAAGATTGTCCGCGTCGTCGATCCGGCACTGATGAAGCCCGACCCCGAACGCGTGCGCGCCGCCATCACGCTTGCACTCGACGCCGCTCTTCCAGCTATGATCGAAGAGATCACCGAGCGCGTCCTGCTGGCGTTGGGCCACTAACCGCGCTCCCATCACCACCTATATGCCTGACAACAGTTTTGACATCGTGTCCGAAGTTTCCATGCCTGAAGTGCTGAATTCCGTGCAGCAGGCCCTGAAGGAAATCCACCAGCGCTACGATTTGAAGGACTCCAAGAGCGACATCGAGATCAACGAGAAAGACAATAAGCTCGTTCTCACCAGCGCCGACGAGTTCAAGCTGAACGCCGTGAACGAAGTGCTCCAGGGCAAACTCGTGAAGCGCAAGGTCCCGCTGAAGGCCTTCACCTACGGCAAAATCGAAACGGCCGCCGGCAGCACCGTGCGCCAGGAAGTCACCATGCAGCAGGGGATTCCCATCGAGAAGTCGCGCGAGATCGTGAAGTTCATCAAAGACACCAAGAAGAAGGTGCAGGCTGCCATCAATGGCGACCTCGTCCGCGTGTCCAGCAAGGACCGTGACACCCTGCAGGAGATCATCGCCGCCCTGCGCGGCCACGACTTCGGCATCGACACCCAGTTCACCAACTACCGCAGCAGCTAAACGCACCGGCGCACCGGCATATCAGCGCAATTCGCGGAACTTCCCTGCCCCAGCCTTCGTTTGCTCTGGCTGAGAGGGTACAAAACATGTACTGCACGCAATGTGGGAAGGAAACGAGAGACTCAGACCGGTTCTGCGGCCAATGTGGCGCCACTACCGGCGTGGAAGGAGCGCCGCCTCACGCCGCATTTGCCGCCGCTCCCGCCGGACCGCCCAAGCGGCTCCTGCTGTCGGCGTCCGGCAAAAAGATCGGTGGCGTGTGCTCGGGCTTTGCCGAATACTTGGGGTGGGATGTCACCATCGTCCGCCTGCTCTATCTTTGCGGCGTGGTGTATAGCGGCGGGCTGGCCCTGCTGGCTTATCTCATCGCCTGGATCGTCATCCCGGCGGAACC
>JBDTVQ010000019.1:0-35254 GCA_040007195.1 Acidobacteriota bacterium
GCGCGATGCCGCCGAAGTTGAGATTCCACTTCATCTCTTTCGCCGCTTCGCGAAGGAGCATGTATCCCTGCGCATAGGAGATCAGCTTCGAGCAATAGAGCGCGCGGCGCACATCTTCGATGAACGCTTTGCGGTCACCGGCGGCTGGCTTGGGCGGGCCGGAGAGCAGCTTGGAAGCCTCGACACGTTCCTCCTTCATGGCGGAGAGGCAGCGCGAATAGACGGCTTCACCGATGAGCGTCACCGGGACGCCAAGTTCGAGCGAGCTGATGCCGGTCCACTTGCCGGTGCCCTTTTGTCCGGCGGTATCGAGGATCTTGTCAACCATAGGCACGCCGTCGTCGTCGAGCTTGGCGAAGATGTCGGTGGTGATTTCGATGAGGTAGCTGTCGAGCTCGCCCTTGTTCCATTCGCCGAAGACTTCGTGCAGTTCGGCGGCGGTCAGTCCCAGTGCGTCTTTCAACAACTGGTAGGCCTCGCAGATCAACTGCATGTCGCCGTACTCGATGCCGTTGTGGACCATTTTCACGTAGTGGCCCGCGCCGTCTTCGCCAACCCAATCGCAGCATGGTGTACCGTCGTCGACTTTGGCGGCGATGGACTGGAAGATCTCCTTCACGTGGGGCCAAGCGGCGGGGTTACCGCCGGGCATGATGGAGGGGCCGAAGCGTGCGCCTTCTTCGCCGCCGGAAACGCCGGTGCCAATAAAGAGGATGCCCTTCTTGGCCAGGTCCTGAGAGCGGCGGTTGGAGTCGGTGAACAGTGAATTGCCGCCGTCGATAATGATGTCGCCGGCTTCGAGATGCGGCAAAAGCAGCTCGATGTTGTCGTCCACTACACTGCCGGCCTTAACCATAAGCATGATGCGGCGCGGGCGCTTCAAGAGCTGAACGAGTTCGGGAATGGAATGGGCGCCGACAACATTTGTGCCCTTGGCTTCGTTGTTCACGAAATCGTCGACCTTGGAGACCGTGCGGTTGAACACCGCCACCTTATAGCCGTGGTCGTTCATATTGAGGACCAGATTCTGGCCCATGACGGCCAACCCGATGAGGCCGATGTCGCAACTAGCGTTTTGCATGATTTCTCCTGCCCACTTCCCGCGTACGCGCACTGCGTCCTTCGACGCATTGGTTATTGTAAAGCCTGGGTGCGGGGATTCAGCAATCCATTTTACGCCGAGCGGGGGGGAAGCTTGCGGCGAGTGAGTGGCCGGGGCCGGAGTGATTTAGCGGATGGCCCAGGCGGGCGGCTGGACTTGCACGACATATTGGATGGCGGCGATGTTGTCGCGCGTGCCGGGCGAGAACTTCCAGTGGACGCACTCATAGCCGAATTTGATCAGGTGACGCGGGGCTGGCCGGAAACCTGCGACGGCCTCCCAACGGTCGTCGCGGCCCAGGTTCGAGGTGCGCCACCGCGACCCGCCGCGGGCCGCCACATACCAGCGCGGCGTCAACGTGTACTTGGCCTCGGCGTAGGCGACCGAATTGAAGAAATAAGGAACGGCCACGTAGCTCATCTGGAAGCGTTGCAGTTCGCCTGAGACCGTCCAGCGGCCCTTGGCGGCTTGCACGTCAATGCCGTAGGCGAGTGCGGGCAGATCCTTGGGCCGGATTTCATTCGGGCGGAAAAACCGGTGATTCCGGTCAAGGTACGGACCCTGATACATCGAGGCGCCAACGCGCAGCCCCTGACGAATCGCGTAGCCGGCGCCGGCGGTCCAGGTTCCGTACTGATCGCTCTGCCACAGCTTGCGCGGATTGGTAGGCGAGCTGTTCGTAAATTGCACACGCGCGTCGAGCCCCCGGTAGACAACGTCGATCTCCGCCCCGGGAATGCCATACAGCGAGACGGGTACGTAGTATTCGCCATAGCTCAACGGGACGTCGATCAGCGCGTTGCGGGAATCGTCATAGCGCAGCGGATAGGACCCAAAAGCGGAGGTGAGTTGGCCGGCCTTGACGGTGATCGCTCGATCCTTGCCTACACGGCTGTAGCCGATGTATGCCTGGACGACGCTCGCCTCGGTCTGGCGGATGGGTGAACTGGCCTCTTCAAAGAGGAAGGGTGTACGGTTGACCTGAATCGCGGAATAGCCGAACCAGTGCTCGCCCAGCTTTACGGAAGGATAAAAGACGGCGCGCAGGCCGCCGGCGAAGGGTGAGTCGCCGCCCGAGGGATCGGCACGGTGCGTGTGAATCGCCTGAGCGGAAAACGTCATCGGCACGGCCACGCCGAAGCTGGCTTCCTGCCCCAAGAGGAGCGGAGGCAAAACCGCCGCGAGGACGATCCGGGGAAACTTCATCGACTACTGTCTCCACATATCGGCCGGAGCGGCTTCAATCCGCGCCTGCCCGGAGTTTTCGGCGGTCACCGCGCGGTCGAGCGAGCGCAACTGATCGGCTACCGTGCCGGGAAGGGCGGAGGGGTCGTGGCGGACCAGCCGCAGGAACTCCTCAACGATGGCCGGATCGAACTGAGTGCCAGCGAACTGTTGGAGTATTTCGAGTGCCCTGCCAGGAGGCATGGCATCGCGGTAAGGCCTGCTGGTGGTCATCGCGTCGAAGGCATCGACCACGTGAACGATTCGTGCGGCGAGCGGGGTTTCTTCGCCGTTCAGGCCCCACGGATAACCGGTGCCATCGTGATTCTCGTGATGGAGCTCGACAACGGCGAGGTAGTCGCGAAACTTGGCTACGCCCTCGAGAATCCGTTTACCGATGAGTGGATGGCGCTTGATGACTTCCATCTCGTCGTGGGTCAATTTGCCGGGTTTCTGCAGCACCGTGTCGGGAATGCCGATCTTGCCGATGTCGTGGAGATTCGCGGCGATGCGAAGGTTCTCTTTTTCCGCGAGCGTCAGGTTGAGAGCCTCGGCGATGGCGACGGCATAGTCGCTTACACGGGTGCTGTGTCCGGCCGTGTAGGGATCGCGAGCGTCCAGCGTCTGCGCCATGGTTTTGGTGAACTCAAGATAGGCCTCGTCGAGCTGGCGCTGCGCAACGGCGATGGAACACGCCGCGGCATTGAAAGCCGCGCCGAGTTCGTTCACTTCCGTCACCGCGCTATGCTCTTCAAAGTCGCCGCGTAACACGCCCGCGCTTTCGCTTTGGCGAAGTTTGCCGACCAGACGCGTGATGGGAGCCACGACGGAGCGCGACGCGAAGACGGCCGTGAAAAGGGCGGCGAGCAGAGTCGCCAGCGCCATCGCGAAAAGCGCATTCGTCTGCGCGCGCAAGAGGTTGGCACTGGCCGCGTCGAGCGACTGGAAGCTCCACAGCGCATACCCGGGGCCGAGGTTCGTCCGGCTCATCAGGCTGGCGAGAAACTGTTCGCCTCGTACAGGAACCGCACAGCCATCGGGCGTTGAGGCGCAGCGGCTTAGCGAGGATTCCAACTCGGAGGCGGGAATGCCCTGCAGGTTGCTGCGGAGTACCCGTCCATAGTGCGTGAGCACGGCACGGCCGGGCAATTGGGCCAAATTGAAGGCTCTGCCGACCAGAAGCCGGCCGATGTACTCGTTACCCATGTTTACTGGAACCGTCGTGATCTGAAACAGGCCACCTTCCAGCTCGCCGAGCCGCCCTTGGAGAGGCGGAATCGATTGCGGCGGCAATGCGGTCAGAATACCTTTGCGGCGTAGGATGGCGGCAATTGGGCGATCGGCGGCGTCGAAGGCTGCCATCAGCTCGTACGTGAGCCCAGGGGCCAGGTCGAGCAGTTGATCTTCGACCGTCTTGCGTGCATCTTCGCGGCCCACCTGCCGCCACAATCCGAAGCCCGCCTTGAGACTGGCGTTTTCGGCGAAGGTCGCCACCAGCCGCTCGTGTTGCGATTCGGCGTCCGAGCGGACGGTTTCAAACGTTTGCTCGTTGGAAAGCAGGTTCTCGCGGAGATGGATGCGGAGGCTATCTTCGAGGGTCGGACGGAAGACGAGAAAGCTGCCCACAACAGCCGCGCTCACGGGCACGAAGGCCATCAGAAATACTCGAACGGCGAGCCGTGCGGCAGGCAGTTTCATCGAGCCGAAGCCTCGGTTAGAGGAATCTCGAAGTCGAGCACGGCGGGGTTGGTTTCCCGGATGTCGATCTTGCGGCGGAAGAAGCCCGCGCTTTTGTGCCAGGCGACCACCGTGTAACGGCCTGGAGGGACACCAGTAATTTCAAACCGGCCGGTTTCGTCCGGCTGCACAAAGTAGCGGCTGGGAGTGACCACAATCACCGCGTTCATATTCGGATGCAGGTGGCAGTGGACCAGGACGATGCCCGGCTTTTCGAACAAAATCGCCCGGCTTTGTCCCTTGGGATAGTTCCCCAGGTCGAACGCCTTGCTTTTGGAGAGCGAGAAAACGTTGTGGAATACCGGGTCCGAATTGGGAAAGTGAACGGTGGATCCCGCCGGGATGGCCAACACTTCAGGCTGGAATCGCCGTTTTTCCTGATTGATTTGGGCGTTGGCCGGCGTGGGTTCGGGAAGATTGCCTTCGAGGAAAACGACCACGCGGGCCAATTCCTCGGCAAGCGTGCCAGTTTCCGCGCTGGGAGCGGGCAGAGCGGCTGAGCGCTCATACACCTGGTTCAGCGAAACCTTCTTGCGTGTCAGAGACTTGGTGACACGCACGCGTCCCGTCACTTCAGCTCCGTGTAGAGCGGGAAGCGCAATCAGAATTACCCAAACAGCAATGGCCTTGGTGCGGCCCATAGGCCTTTTTATCGACATGGGAGCCCCGGCGCTTTAGTAAACAGATGAAAATCAGGGGGTTGGACGGTGCCATACCAGGGGCTGGGGCACAGGGCTGCGGCACACGCAGAGTGAATCCAAGTATATGATATACAATGCAAAAGCCTCGCCGTGCGCGCTGAGGCTGCGGATAGGGGGTCCATTCATGAACCTGGCAGTTCGTTTGATTTTCGGTATGGCGCTGGCAGGTGGCCTCTTCGCCCAGGACGGCGCGGCGGTCACCGGCGAGCGCAAACAGTGGCACAAGGTGACACTCACGCTCGATGGTCCGGAGGCAAGCGAGGCAGGCACTCCCAATCCATTTCTCGACTACCGGCTGACGGTTACGTTTACCCATTCTTCAGGTTCCCCTCGCTACTCCGTTCCAGGCTATTTTGCCGCCGATGGCAATGCCGGAAATACATCGGCCGCCGCGGGCAACAAGTGGCGCACGCACTTGGCGCCGGATAAGGCGGGCCGTTGGAACTATGAGGTTTCGTTCGTGCGTGGTCCGGGCGTGGCCGTGGATGCGAAGGCACCCGGAGAAGCGGTGGCGGGTGTCGACGGCAAGAAAGGTAGCTTCACGATTGGGGCGAGCGACAAGCATGGGCGCGACTTTCGCGGCAAGGGCAGATTGCAATATGCAGGCGAAAACTACCTCCGGTTCGCCGGCACGGGCGAGTACTTCCTGAAGGCGGGCGCCGATTCGCCGGAGACCCTGCTGGCCTATGAAGATTTCGACGGAACCATTACGCGCAAGGTGCCGCTCAAGAAATACGCCTCGCACTTGGGCGACTGGAAGGCGGGCGATCCCACGTGGAAGGAAGGCAAGGGGAAGGGACTGATCGGCGCGGTAAATTACCTGTCGTCGAAAGGCGTCAATTCGATGTCGTTCCTCACCTACAACGCCGGCGGCGATGGCGATAACGTCTGGCCCTATATCGAGCCCGGAGACAAGTTGCGGATGGATTGTTCAAAGCTCGACCAATGGCAGATTGTGTTCGACCATGCGCAGAGCAAGGGGCTGCATCTGCACTTCAAACTGCAGGAGCAGGAGAACGACGACAACCGCATCGGCAATGGCCAGCGGGAAGGCAAAGTCCCGGCGTCGATGGACGGCGGAGCGCTCGGCGTGGAACGTAAGTTGTACTTGCGGGAGCTCATCGCGCGGTATGGCTACGAACTGGCGCTGAATTGGAACCTCGGCGAGGAAAATACGCAGTCGGCCGCCGAGCAGCGCGATATGTCGGGATACATCAAGGATACCGATCCGTACGTGCACCACATTGTCGTCCACACGTTCCCGAACTGGCAGGACAAGGTGTATCCGGAATTAGTAGGCGAGAAGTCCGTGCTCACCGGCGCGTCGCTGCAAATGATGTGGGACGCCGCGCACCAGCGGACCCTGCATTGGTTGCGCGTGTCGGAAAAAACGGGGCGGCGTTGGGTGGTGGCCAACGACGAGCAGGGATCGGCGAGCCACGGCGTGCCGCCCGACCTGGGCTACAAAGGGTACGACGGTAAGGATCGCACCGGCAAGGTGATTCACACACTTCACGACATCCGGAAGAAGACTTTGTGGGGCAACCTGATGGCGGGCGGCGCGGGCGTCGAATACTATTTCGGTTACTTGCTCCCTGAAAACGACTTACTGATGGAGGACTTCCGCAGCCGCGATAAGAGTTGGGACTATGCCCGAATCGCTCTTGAGTTCTTCGCGGCGAATAAAGTGCCGTTCTGGCAGATGCGCAGCGCCGACGAGCTGATCGGCAGTGCGGAAGGCTCCAACGCGAAGTATGCCTTCGTGAAACCGGGCGA
Source organism: Acidobacteriota bacterium (assembly GCA_040007195.1). Lineage (GTDB taxonomy): Bacteria > Acidobacteriota > Terriglobia > Bryobacterales > Bryobacteraceae > JAFLBB01. Next base: position 6,541 of record JBDTVQ010000019.1, read on the forward strand.
GGTGTACGTCGTCTATCTTCCCGGCGGCGGAACAACGGACCTCGATTTGAAAGCGGCCCCGGGCAATTTCCGCGTCGACTGGTACAACCCGCGCGCGGGTGGAGCGCTGAGCAAGGGCAGCGTGGTGGCGATCAAAGGTGGGACCGCTGCGTCGATCGGACAGCCGCCGGCCGATGCGAGCGAGGATTGGGTGGCGTTAGTGCGGAAGCGCTAGGGCGAAACCAGTGCGTCCCCGCCGGCGGGCGCGGGTGGGACCAACGTGTATCGGCGCCCCAGGCGGATATGCTGTGCGTCCTGCTTGTAGCGGGCAACGGCTTCCCGGTTCTCGGCCCGGTTTGGACAATTGGAGCAGCGCGTTCCACAAGTCCGGAAGGTCTCGCAACATTCGGTGCGCACTACGGACAGGGTCAAACCGCTGAGGTACCGGCTTTCGGCGGACGCGATGGGCCTGTCATTTCCGTTCATGGCAACTCGTTTGCAACTGAAATCAGAGAATAGCACGGAGATCAGGCTCCGGATACGATCCAGCAGCAAGCGGTTGGCAGCGATTGGCGAAATGCGGAAATTTCAGTTAAACGGGCTGGGATATGGCGGAGAGAGAGGGATTCGAACCCTCGATACAGTTTCCCGTATACACGCTTTCCAAGCGTGCGCCTTCAACCACTCGGCCATCTCTCCGGGGAAGCTCCTGGGCGGGGGAACCGCCACAGGGGTTGAATTGCGGTCAAATTTGACCGCAAACTTTTATTTTAGCGCACTGACGGCCGCTCGGTCACTGCTCCGCGTTTTTCATCAGCCAGTTGCGCACCTTCCAGTACGATTCCGGGTCGTAAGGTGCACGGGGTTCCAGCCGCTGCTCGCACCAAGTCTTCGCATCCGGGGCGCCTATCGCGGAGAGGATGCCCGCCACCGTGAAATCGCGCCCATGCACCTTCTCGATCATGCGCGCCCATAAGACATCCTGCTGCGCGTTTCGGAAGATGAGCATACGGCCATTAGGCGGCGAAGCCCCGTGGCGCTGCTTCACTCCGCACAAATACGTCTCCAAATGTTGAAACGCGGTTTCGGAGGCCGGCAGGCGCACGTCGGACAGAGCCGGCGATATGAAATCGGGTTTCGGCGAGACCAGCGATTCGATCCGGACCTCCATCGGATAGATAATCCAATCGTCGCCCGAATTCAGTTGCACCTCCAGGCGAACGCGGCGAATTTGGGCTTGCGACGGGGCGTAGACGTCGAGCCAAAAACTCTGCACGGCCTGTTGTTCGGGCCCCAGCGCGGCCTCGGGAATCATACCGGTGTACGGGGTTGAAACCTTCTGGAGGCCATCGGGAACCCACGATTTCCCCACTTGGGTCCAGGTCTCCTTATAAAGGGTTGTCTGCAAAACGTGCTCGGGATTATGACCCAGGAAGAGCGAGAAGTACTTGCCGGCAGGCGCGCTAACGACGATGCGAAAGCTGGAGAAGGCCTGCCTTGGCACCGCGGGCGATATGATTTCGCGCGGGTGCCCGATGCTGTCGGCTTCGATCACGGCTCCGTCGGGTCCCACGCGGCGCAGCTCCGAATAGACGCGCACCTCAAGCGGACCAGCGGCGGCAGCGGGCAGCAAGGCGAAGAGTAGGAACAGTACCAGCATCCGAGCCGCTGTTCAATATATCGCGATGCGGTGGAGATGTGTTGGCCGGGCGGTTAGCGCAGCGCCTTGCCGCGGTGCTGTTGCCATGCGTCAAAAACCGCACCCACCACCTGCCGACCCTTCGTCATCGCGTTGCCGTATTCGAGGCTTCGTTCCTTGCGCGTCAAGCCATAGCCGCGCCCATACAGCCTTTCGAGAGAACGGCCTTCCACATAGGTCGCGGCGTAGGCAATAGCGGCCTTGGGCAGCAGGCCGCCGCCGAATGGAATTTTCCCCACGAGGTTGCGCGCGATGGCGCGCCAGCCAAAAGCGCCCGCGATGATGCCCGCTACCTCCATCTTCTGCTCACGATATCCGACGGGACGGTCGCTGGCGGCCGCCAGCAGAAACGCCATGCGAATCTGATTCACCGTAAGCACGGCGGTATCGGACATGGCTTCCGGAATGGCCCACGGCAGACTGAGGAGGCCGGGGGCGATGTCGGGCAGCGCCGTGGCCAGGGCGAAGACAGCGTTCTCCCTGGATATCTGCTGTATGGTTTGTTGCGATACCATGCCGCGGAATGGGGGAAAGGCGCGCGACAGCGGCAGGCCCAGATCCTGCTTGGCGGCAAGGATGTTTTCCACCAGTTGGCGCGGCTGCTGCGAGTCGTAGACGAACGTGCCGGGGGGCAAGTCCATCCCGTCACCACCCACCTGCAGTGCGAGTTGCCGGTCTATCACGTGGAGATCGGCCTCGGCGGGCACGTCTGCGTCGCCTTCCCGGAAAAGGTATTCGGATATCTCCAGACGCTTCTTGCGCGACACACCGGCGGGGGAAAAGAAATCCTCCATTTCGGCGTAGGAAGCGCTGTCATAGGCATGGAGTACAACGCTGACAGGGCGTTCGGCAGTCATCCGAACGTCGTGAGGATTCAACTGCTCAATCGCAGTCCGAATTTGCCGCAACAGGCGTGTAGACATAGGCGCCCAGTGGCTTCAACATGGGCGGCGCGTCCCGTGTAACCGGAACGACACCCGTATCTGCCGTTCCCATTCTACCGCCAGGCCGACGCGCTCGACCTCAATTGAGGGATCAAGATAGCCAAGTAGCACCTCAGTGGTCGGATGAAATTCGAGCGACGGGGCTACCAGGATGAGCCGTGGCGGATCGACGCGCAGAGCCAGGCCGGGGAAGTAGCCCGACTGGCCGAACTCGGCTCGCGCGGCGTGCCAGGCCACGCGCATCCAGTAGTCGAGCGCCTGGATGGGGAGGTGAGGGTCCTGCGACGCTTTCAGTTCCATGACAGTCAGGCGCCCATCGAGGGTGGCGGCGAGAAGGTCGATAATGCCGCGTTCGACTCCCGCGACGACCGGCACTTGCCCATAAACAGGCGCTTCGCAGAGCCGGGCGTCGATCAGGCGCGGCTGGTCACGGAGCATCTGTTCGAGCCACCATTCAGGACCGTTGCCGGCGCCCCGCCAGCGCTCCGGTTCCGGCTGCGACGCGTGGTTGAGGTAGGTATCGAGGTTGCCTTGCGAGGTTTCGATCGCACGTTCCCACCCGTCGCCTTCGTACTCGAAGACGGCCACGTGGAGTGCATTCCGGTTCAGCCAGCGGGCGCGCAAGCATGTGGTTCGCGACTTGCCTTTCGGCACGAAGAGCGCGAGACCCTCGATGAACAGGCTCCGCTCGCGCAGCCGTAGATAGTTATGCCAGATGAGGCCGAAGGTGAGCAGGCGGTCGGCATTGTCGTGCGCGGGCGCGGCGATGGCAGCCCAGGCGCGCTGGCCTTCCACGACCATCGCGCGCGGGAAAGACGGCGAAAGCGAGTGTTCGAGATCGCCGTGCGAGGTGAGGCCGGCGATCGTCCATCCCATGAACTGCCGGCACAGGAACTCGCGGAAGGCTTCGGCGAAGATCATGCGCGAGGAGTCGCGTTGCAGCCCTTGGTAAAGCGGGCGTGCGCGATCGGCAAGGACCAGTTTCGAGCTCTTGCCACCGAACTTTTCGACTTCCAATTCGAGTTTGCCGCCGCCACATTCCCGCATCCCGACGACGCGGCGATGGCAGGTCGATTCGTCATCCCACGCTTCCAAGCGCACACCGCGCGCCGACGGTGTGAGCGCCACGCGCTGTGGATTGAGCGCGATCAAACACGCGCCCGGTTCGAGCAGTACGGGATCGCGGGCGGCGTCGAGAAAGCGCTGGATGGCGCCGATCAGGACGCCGGCGGCGGGAATCGGTTTGGACAGCTTGGGCATCGGTCTTGGTGCGGTCTTGCGGCCGTCTCTATGATGAGTAGAGGTGCTCGCCGAAAATCTCTCCCGAGTCGAGGAACAAATCCAGGCCGCTTGCGCGCGGGCCGGGCGAAGGCGCGAAGAGGTGACGCTCGTCGCCGTAACCAAAATCTTTCCGTCCACCGTGATCGAAGAGGCCTACGCGCTGGGATTGCGCGAATTCGGCGAGAATTACGTGCAGGAGTTTGAGGGCAAGGCTCCGCAACTGCCACCGCTGCCCGGCGCGCGGTTTCACCTGATCGGCCATCTGCAATCGAACAAGTCGCGGAAGGCTGTGGAGTTGTTCCAGGTGATCCAGACGGTCGACTCGGCAAAGCTCGCGCGGCGGATTGATGAACAAACGACGCAACCGCTGGATGTATTTCTCGAAGTGAAATTGTCCGGCGAAGAGTCCAAGCATGGCGCGGCGCCCGAAGAGTTACCTGCGCTGATCGATGCCGTTCGAGCTTGCTCGAAGCTGCGCTTGCTCGGGTTGATGACGATGCCGCCGTGGAGCGAGGATCAGGAGCAGTCGCGGCCATACTTTCGTAGGTTGCGGGAACTTGCCCGCGAGCACGCCTTGCCTTCGTTGTCGATGGGAATGTCGAACGACTTCGCCGCCGCCATCGAGGAAGGGGCAACACACATCCGCGTGGGCACGGCGCTATTTGGAAAACGGATCAAGCGGTGAAGGTTGGTTTTCATTCCCCGCTGCCTCCCGCGCCGACCGGTGTTGCCGATTACTCCGCCGCGCTGCTGTCCGAATTGCGGAAGGATTTCGATTTGCGCGCGAATTCCGATCAAGCTTGTGACATCGAGCTGTATCACATTGGCAACAACCCGCTGCACGCGAAGATCTATGAAAGGGCAATGCGCCGTCCGGGTGTGGTCGTACTGCACGACGCGCTGCTGAATCATTTCTTCCTCGGCGCTCTCGATGAGCGGAAATATGTGGAAGAGTTCGTCTACAACTACGGCGAGTGGTATCGCGAGATGGCCGGCGAGTTGTGGCGGGGGCGGGCCCGTTCGGGTAGCGACGCCGCGTATTTCGACTGGCCGATGATTGCCCGCGTGTGCCGGAGTGCGCGAGCCGTCGTCGTGCACAACCCGGGCGCCGCCGCCGTTGTGTCGCGCCATGCGCCCGATGCGCGTCTTACCGAAATTCCCCATCTTTGGGCGCCGTCTCCCGCGCCTCATCCCGCCGACGTTCACCAGTTGCGCGCGCGTCTGGGAGTGCCCGAAGGAGCTCTGCTCGCGGGCGTGTTCGGCCATCTGCGCGAAACCAAACGCCTGGGTGCCATCTTTCGCGCCGTGGACCGCTTGCGCGCCGCGGGTGAGCCGGTGTTCCTGCTCGTGGCGGGCGATTTTGTTTCGCGGGAAACCGAGCACAGCTTTGCGCATGAGCTGGCACAACCCGGCATCATCCGCCGTGGCTACCTGGATGAAGGCGAATTCTGGCTCCACGCGGCGGCGGTCGACCTCTGCATCAACCTGCGATACCCATCGGCCGGTGAAAGCAGCGGAATTGCCGTCCGGCTAATGGGCGCCGGCTGCCCAACGATGCTGACGGCGGGTGCGGAGACATCGCGATTTCCCGTCGGAACATGCATTCGGTGCGATAGCGGCACCGCAGAGGAAGAGCAGATTGCTGCCTATCTTTTGTGGTCGCGGCGAAACCCACGGCACCTGCGCGAGATGGGCCACGCAGCGGCGGGGTACATCCGGCAGGAACACTGCCTGGAGCGCGTCGGACGCATGTTTGGGGACGTGCTGAAGTTTGGAGGCGCGGGGGGGAATCGAACCCCCGAATAAAGGTTTTGCAGACCTCTGCCTTACCACTTGGCTACCGCGCCGGGAACTTGTATCAGTTTATCGCATGAAGCCAGGCCAGATCCAGAAACGGGTCATCTGGGTGAGCGCCCCGTTCAAACTGCGCGCTAACACCCACTTCACCTGCGCCGGATCCCCATAGGGCTGCCAACCCGCCTTCTAACAAGACTTGGCCTTCAACTTGCACTAGAAAAAGTACAAGGAGTCGGCCATGGATACACACTTTCTCGTTCCTGCTATTGGCTGGGGCATTTTGGCGCTGGCGGTGATTGCACTGGCGATCTACCGTCTGTCGCTGGGCTCTCGTGAGATCGATCTGATCCACCTGCATTCCGGCGACATGGCGATGACCACGTCACAAACCGCATTTGCGCACAAGCTCGAGCAAATCGACCGAACCGGAAAAGCTCTCACCGCGATCGCCGTATTGTATGGAGTCGCGCTGCTCGCCTGGTTCATCCGCGACGCCTGGATGGGCGGCTCAGTGCTGCCAAAGTAAGCAAACCGTTTCACTCGCTGCGAGTTGCTTAGATTGGAGGCACTTCCCATGCATCTTTCCAAAATTCTGTTACCCGTCGATTTTTCAGAGCGTTCGGCCGCGGCCGCGCACTACGCGCACGCGTTGGCAATGCCCTTTACTTCGGAAGTCATCCTGCTTCATGTGGTGCGTCCCTTGGACTACGCCATGGGAGGAGCCGAGCTAACCGGGGCCGTCGGTACGGAGTGGTACGCGACGCGGCTCGAGGATTGGCGCGGGCAACTGGAAAAGTTCCAAACGAAGGAATTCGAAGGACTACCCGTGAAGCGCGTCGTCATCGAGGGCAATCCCGCTGAGGAGATTGTCGCGCTGGCGAAACAGGAGAAGTGCGACCTGATCGTGATGCCGACACACGGCTACGGGCTATTCCGGCGATTCCTGATTGGATCGGTGACGGCGAGCGTACTGCATGATGCCGATTGCCCCGTCTTCACGGGCGCTCACCTGCTGGAAACGCCCGCGCCGGAGCGGTTGATGGTACGGCGCATCTTGTGCGCCGTCGATTTCGGGCCCCAGTCGGAGGCGATGCTGCAGTGGGCAAGCAATTTTGCCCAGGGATATGGCGCGTCGCTGCACTTGCTGCATGCGCTTCCGGCGTTGAGCTCGGGTGAGGCGCGGTATCTGGATGAAGAGTTCCAGGTGTCCATCGCCAAGCAAGCCCGCGCGCAGGCAGCCAAGCTGCTGGGTCACCTGCAACTGAGCGGCGAAGTCGTCATGGAGCACGGCGATCCGGCGCGTGTCGTGCACGATGCCGCAAAGACAATAGGCGCCGACATTGTTGTGATTGGCCGCCACGTGAGCGCAGGAATTCTTGGCCGGCTGCGTACCCACGCCTACGCGATCGTGCGTGAATCGCCCGTGCCCGTTATCAGCATTTAGGAAAGGACCAGCCCATGTTCCGCTTTGACGAATTGATCCACCCGCGCATGACTGTACGCGAGGTTGTGCAACGATGGCCCGCCACGGGTGAAGTGATCGAAAACTTTGGTTTTCGAACCGTGTGCCATGATTGTGATTTGCAGACGGTGGCGCGGCGGCAAGAGATCGCGGTGGCGGACGTCTTCATGGCGCTCAATGCCGCGGCATTCGGTGCTCCCGCCGAAATGCGCTAGCCAGCCGCCTGCCGGGCAGGCATGAGCGAAAACCGGCGGCAGGATAGTTTTCTCGACAAACCCGGGGCTCTCGATCCGCTTTTCGATCCGCGCACAATCGCGGTGCTAAGCGGAGGCGAGGGCCCCGATGCCGTTGGTTTGCGGTTACTCGATCACCTCAAGCAAGGCGGCTGCCAGGGTACGATTCGTACGGACCTTACGACCGGCGGGTCAATCGATCTAGCCCTGATCACCGCCCCGCCCGAGCGCCTTCCATCCTTGCTTCCGGAGTGCGCGGCCGGCAGCGTGCGGTTCGCAGTCATCCTTACCCCATTACCGGCTGACAGTCCTCTACTGGACACTCTGGCTCTCGTAAACCGCCCGCGCTTGTTAGGTCCGAATTCCATCGGAATCCTCCGCCCCTGGGTGGGACTGCACGCCACATCGTTCCCCGTCGCGCCCAGGCGGGGGACGGTGGGCTTTCTCACCCAAAGTGGGGCGTTGGGCGCCGGCATCCTCGACTGGAGCGCGCGGGCCAACGTCGGGTTCAGCGCCTTCGTCAGCTTGGGCACGATGCCCGATGTGAGTTGGGGCGACCTGATCTACCGGTTGGGCGACGACCCACACACGCGCTCGATTCTCATTTACATGGAGTCGATCGGCGACCCGCGGTCATTCTTATCCGCGGCACGCGAGGTTTCGCTCAGTAAGCCGATTATCGTGTTGAAGGCCGGGCGCACGGCCGCGGGCTCACGGGCCGCAACGGAGCATAGCCGCCAGTCGCCAGGAAACGACGCCGTACTCGACGCCGCTTTCCGCCGCTGCGGCGTGCTGCGCGTCGAGCGGATCAGCGATCTGTTCTATATGAGCGAGGTACTCTCCAAACAGGCGCTGCCGCGGGGACCTCGACTGGCGATTGTCACCAACGCGGCCGGACCCTCGGTCCTTGCCGTAGACGCACTCGTCGCCACCGGCGGCGAACTGGCCCATCGCGAGGGCATTGCGAATCCACTGGGCATGCCGCCTGGCACCACGCCCGCCGAGTTCGCCCAAGCGGTGGCCGAGGCGGAGCGCGATCCTCAAACGGATGGCGTCCTCATGGTGCTGACGCCGCAGAGCGCCGCCTCGCCGGCCGAGGTTGCGGAAGCGCTTCGCCCTCATTCGCACGATTCGACGAAACCGCTGCTAGCAAGTTTCCTGGGGGGACGCGAAGCCGCGAGCGGCGTGGCCATTTTGAACGAAGCGGGCATTCCCACCGTGCCCTATCCCGACACGGCGGCGCGTTCGTTTACCTACATGGTTCGCTACGCACGAAGTCTGAAAAGTCTGTACGAGACGCCCCTCGCCGTTGGTCCGGGCGCCGATGCCCGGCGGCATACCGTGGCCGCTGCGGTTCTCCAAAAAGCTTCGGACGAGGGACGTTCTCTTCTCGATCCCTCCGCCTGTGCGGAACTGCTGGCGGCATACGGAATCGGCATGGGGAACGGTGGCGGCGTAGCCGTGCGGCTCGGCTCGCGGTTGGACGAACAGTTTGGGCCGGTCCTCAGCCTGGGAGCCGGTGGAGCCTTGAGCGCGTTCCTGCCGGCCCAGGCCCTTGCCTTGCCACCGCTCAACTCCACGCTCGCGCGTTTGCTAATCGAACGAAGCAGCGTGTGGGAAGGCTTGTCGCGGTCGGGTCTTCCGTTTGAACCGCTGGAGCAAGCCATTCTGGGCCTCAGCGCGCTGGTTTCCGAGCAGCTTCGCGTGCGAGAGATTACGGTCGACCCTCTATGGCTAGGGCCAAACTGCGCTGCCGCGGGTGCCGCGCAGATCGAGCTTCACGCCGCCGATATCGCCGATTCCGACCTTCCCCGCCTGGCAATCCGGCCCTACCCGGAGCAGTATGCGGGTACGGCAACGTTGAAAACCAGCGAGACGATCACGGTGCGACCGATTCGTGCCGAGGATCAACCGGCCATGGTGGAGTTCCACAAAGGACTGAGCGAACGCTCGGTGTACTTCCGTTATTTCCAGATCCTCAATCTCAGCCAGCGCACCGCCCACGAGCGGCTCACCCGAATCTGCTTCATCGACTATGCCCGGGAGATGGCGCTGGTGGCCGAGCGGGCGAGCGGCGAGATCATTGGTGTCGGCCGTTTCTCGCGATTGCACGGTTCGGGAGACGCCGAATTTGCCGTGCTGGTTGCCGATTCGTGGCAGGGCCGGGGGTTAGGCCTGGTCTTGATGCGGCGGCTAGTGGAAGTGGCCCGCGCCGAGGGAATCGCTCGCGTCGCGGGCCAGATTCTACCGGAAAATCGGGGAATGATCGCACTGGCGCGTAAAGCAGGGTTTCAGTTGCGAGACGATTTGGACGAGGGTGTCGTGGAAGCCACCCTCGTCCTATAAATCGTCGGTGCGTTACCTGGCGTGCGTTACCGGGCGTGCGATTTGGCAACGCTGAAATCGGCGTTAGGTCCGTGGCAAGTGCCGCAGCTCTCACCGATTTGCGAGGTGTTCACCAGCGCGTGGCTCAGCGCCTCGCGGCCAAGGTGACAACCGGTGCAGGCGGCCGTGGTCGGCTGCAGCGGATTCACCAGACCGCGTGGGTTCGTCACCGGCTGGAGATTCTCGTTTAGCGGCGGGTTCTGCGAGCCATTCACGTGACAGGTATCGCAGTTGCGGCGGTCACCGGGGTAACGAACCTCGGAGAAGTCATTTACGCTGGCGCCGAATCCGTAAATCACGAACGGTCCGCCATTCTCTTCGCCGGTGTGAATCCGGTGGATCAACCTGCCGAAAGAGATCGATTCATCCGGTTTGGCAGACGCGGGACGCCGGGCGCCGTCGGTCTCCTTCGGATTGTGGCAGGTGACACACGCCTCGATCCTATTGCGGTTGCCGCCGTGGAGTGAGAGGTTCACGTGGCAAGAGTTGCATTTGGCAATATCTACTACCTTCCGTCGCGGCTCCACGGCCGAGCCGTCTATAGAGAAGTAAATGACCTTGTTGATGCCCGCATCGCGGACAACCACTTCCTTTTTGGTTCCCGGAAGCAGCGTGGCGTTCTTGTAGCCCTCGATCATGATCGAGAAGCTGCCTTTGGCGTCGGCGGGTAACGGATTCTGGAACGTCCAGAAGTAGTTGTTCCCAGAGCCCTGCGCCGCGCGCGGGTCCTCGGACACATAGGCTGTGTAGTCGCTTGTCGGTCCCCCCAGAACCAGGCCCAGCCTCGTCATATCGGACGGCTTAATCGGAACGCCCTTGCCGTCGGTAATCGAGAAGGTGACTGTCGGCTTTTTACCGGCCGTGCCGTCGTCGACCTTGATCAGATCGAACTTAACGCCGGGCAACATTTGGGAGTATTCGGGAATCGTGTGCGCGCCCAGGATGGATGCGTCGAAATCCAGCTCGCCTTGCGGTATGTGGCAATTGGCGCACTGGTTGTCGCTTAATTGGGGCAGATCGACGTGATTCTCTCCCGTGGCGAAGTTCACGTTGTCGTGGCAGGCCCCGCACGCTTTTCGAGAGGGTTTCAGCCAGTTGTCGGCCTGAACAGCCTTGCCGTCGTGGCACACCTGGCAACGCCGCGGATCGGACGGAATTTGAACCGTGGAATAGTCATTCACGGAATTCGCGTTGCCAATAATCTGATATTTGCCGCCGGCGATTACGCTTGGCAGCTGTGCCCCCATATGAATCTTGTGCACCAGGACAGGCAGGTCAACGGTGTTGCCCGTGTCCGGATCGGTGGTCTGTGGCGTGTGGCACATGGAGCAGAGCTCCACGCTTCTCCGTGAGCCTCCGTGCAGCGCGAGCGGATCGTGGCAGTTGTTGCAGCTCGCCGTGGTCACCACATCGCGGCCCACCTTCGCCTCCGCGCCGTCCAGCCGGAAATGGTAGACGTCGTCGTCGTAGTTGGTGGGAAGGTCGAATTCGCTCAGATTGCGCGAACCGTAGGCGCCAATCCCATACACGGCATCGCGCGGCGAATTCGCTGGCAGCTTACGGCCGAACGTGTACCAATACTCGCCATCGGCAATTTTTTGCCACGTGCCGCCGGTATCGGAGCCTGCCTGCGTGGCCGACTTGCCCGTGATGGCGCTCGTGGCGACGCGTGTCGTAAAGGCAGTGTACTGGCCCTGGCCGGCCGGAATGGATGCCAAAATGAAGCTGGTGGCCACCGTCCCGGGCGTTTGGACGCCATCGCGGTCAAGCCCCGCCCCCTTCAGATCCGTGAGCTTCACATGGGCCTTCACGGTGCCGTCGTTTGCCACCTCGTGACCCACGACGTCGATAATCAGTCCGGGCCGGACAAAGTTCAACAAATTGGCATCGGCGTAGAACGCCTTATCCTTTTCGGTGAACTCTGGACCCGAAGCGCTCGTCAAATGCCATCCGAGTCCGATTAGTGCAGAAATAGCGAGTAGCTTTGTTGCTGTAAGAAGTCGTCCCATCAGGGCCTCCCTGACCAAACCGCTAACATGCACGTTTCGTGCCAATCGCGAAAAGGCCTAAATTACTGCTGAGTGCATAGAGAGAGTGGAATTTCCCGCGACCATATGTGGGCGATTTAGCGCTTTTTGAGGTCGTACTTCTTCATCTTGTAGCGAAGTGTGTCACGGGTCACATCCAGCAACTTCGCCGCCTGCGTCTGATTCCACCCTGTCTTCTCAAGTGCGTGGAGGAGCATCGTTTTCTCAGCTTCTTCCAGCGACATTCCCTCAAGCGACGCGGCCGCGGGCCGCAAGAGCACCGCCGCTGGAACTACGATAGGAACTCCGGGGGAGGCAAAACCGCCGCGAATACCCAGGTTTTCCGGCTGTACCCAGGTACTCTCTTCCAGAACGACGGCGCGTTCGATTGTGTTGCGAAGTTCGCGCACGTTGCCTGGCCAGTCATGCTGCAGCATGGCCGATTCGGCGGCGGGCGAGAGTCCTCGGATGTCACGCTTGAAACGTTGTGAATAGAAGAGCAGGAAGTGAGCGGCAAGCGGGAGGATATCTTCGGGCCGCTCTCGCAGGCTCGGAATCGTAAGCTGAATTACATTCAGGCGGTAGAAGAGGTCCAGCCGGAAGCGGCTCTGCTCGATGGCTTCGCGCAGATTGCGGTTCGTCGCCGTAATGATACGCAGGTTAACCTCAATGTCCTTGACGCCTCCCAGCCTGCGGAACTTCTGTTCTTCGAGCACGCGTAGCAGCTTGGCCTGGAGAGACAGCGGCAGGTCGCCAATTTCATCGAGGAAGACCGTGCCGTTCGTCGCCAGTTCGAGGATGCCCCGCTTTTGCGCCCGGGCGTCGGTGAAGGCGCCCTTTTCATAGCCGAACAACTCACTTTCGAGCAGGGTTTCGGGAATCGCCGCACAGTTGATGGCAAGAAACGGCTCCGACGAGCGCGCACTGTGATAGTGAAGGAACTTGGCCAGCACGTCTTTGCCGGTTCCGCTCTCTCCTTCGAGCAGAATTGTGGAGACCTCGCTCGCGGCGACACGCCGTGCAAAGTTCACGACCTGCCGCATAAGAGCTGATTCGACCACCATTTCGAACCCGCCGAGTTCGGATTTGGAAGGAGGACGCGGAATGGGCGAGGACGGCTCGTCGGCGCCTTCCTCGATGAAAGCTTCCAGCGCGATCACCGCTCCGCGCACGCCGCCTTCATGGTCCAGTACTGGCGATAGACTGCCCGACACGGAGCGCTGCCCCCCGCCCGAACCGGAAAGGACCGCCCCCGGGGGCAGTTCATTCATCTTGCCGCTGGCGAGAGTGCGCCCGATCAAGCCGTCGAGCAGATTGCCGTTCGCATCCAATAGCCTCGCCAACTCGCTGAACGGCCGGCCTCTCGCGCTATCCAAATTCCATCCCGTCCAGCGTTCCGCCGAAGCGTTCATCAGCGCGATGTGCGCGTCGCGATCGAGCGTGATCACCGCCGTCTCCATCGACGAAAGCGTTTCCTCGAGCAGCCGCTGGCGAAGGCGGGAATCGCGCTCCATCGCCAACTTGTGCAGCGCCATTTCGATGGTGGCGTGAAGCTCGGGCTCCTGAAACGGCTTCACGATGAAGCCCAGCGGTTCGGCCAGCTTAGCTAATGCGAGCGTCTCATCATCAGCGTGAGCGGTGAGATAAACCACGGGAATATCGAATCGCCGGCGCAACAGACGCGCGGTTTCCAAACCGTCGATCGAACCTTCGATGCGGATGTCCATCAGGACGAGATCGGGGCGGTCGGCTTCGGCGCGCCTCAGCGCTTCCTCGCCGTTTGCTACGGCGGCTGTCACCTCGTAGCCAGTCTGCGTGAGAATGTCACGCAGGTCCTCGGCGGTGATCCGTTCGTCTTCGACCACCATGATGCGGGCGCGGTTTGTCACTTAAGAGCCTCTCCTGGGGCTGGAAACTTCACTTCGGTGCGCGTCCCGATTCCCGACGAAATGAGCAGTTCGGCGCCGATCTGTTCGCTCAGAATGCGGACCAATCGCAGCCCTAGCGATCGCGCGTTCCAAAGGTTGGCGCTGGCCGGAAGCCCCACGCCGTTGTCCATCACCAGCAATGCCAACGTCCCGCTGCCGGTGCGGGACAGCGTCACCGATACCTTCCCCTCTCTTCCATTGGGAAAGGCATGCTTGAGGCTGTTCGAAAGCAGCTCGTTGAGAATCAGCCCCATTGGCACTGCCAGCACCATCGGCATGCGCTCGCCGCCGAAATCCATCTCAAGTTTCACCCGGCTCAGGCTGACTCCATAAGAACGGAAGAGGTGGCCCACCAGCTGATCGGCGTACTCCTGGCAATCGATCTCGCTCAAGTCCTTCGACTGATACAGGCGTTCATGAATGAGCGCCATCGAGTGGACACGGTTCTGGCTTTCACGGAAAGCGCGGCGGATCTCCTCGTCGGCCATCTGGCGCGATTGCAGGCCCAGCAGGCTGGAAACCACTTGCAGGTTGTTTTTCACGCGGTGATGAATTTCCTGTAGCAGCGACTCCTTTTCCCGCAACGACTGTTCGATCTTGCGCTCCGCCTCACGGCGCGCGGTAATGTCCCGCAAAATCACCATGAAGAGGAACCCATCCTCGGATTCCGCTTTGGAAATCGAAGCTTCGGCCGGAAACTCGGTGCCATCCTTGCGCAAACCGTAAATTTCCCGCCGCTCCCCCATGCGCCGGGACGCCTGAGGGTGCGCCGCGAAGGCCGTCACATGTTCGCCATGCGCCTCGCGGAAGGCCCGCGGAATCAGCATATCCACCGGCTGATCGGCAACCTCCTCGCGCCGATAACCGAATATGCGCTCTGCCCCCGCGTTGAAAAATAAGATCTTCTGATCCTTTTTGATCGTGATGATGGCATCGTCAGCCAAATCAAGGATGCGAGACAGCGGCCCGGACTCGGGCGGGAAATGGCTCATTCAGGGTTCTTCCATCCAACCAGGATTTGTCCGGGTGCGTCCACACCCAGCCCCGTACGCAATTGTTCAGCCAATAGAGTGCTCCGGCCCAAAAATTTAGCAAATTGTGGTTGGAGTGTACACCGCTGTTTTGAGGAATCTGCGTCTGCACACCCAAAGTGTGTGCTAAATGACGCAATCTGGTTATTCGACGACACCGGCTACGAACGAATTGCGACCACATATATTTGGTGAACGAATTGCTGAGGCACTTTGTGACCGTGTCGAGTGCCGTTTCTCATCTCGCCTCCAGCCAGGCCTTTTCGTCGGGCTTCACCGCCCCTCAGTTGGACCTGATTGCCGGAATTTCGTCGGAAGTCTGGTTTCGCGCCGGGCATCATCTTTGGCGGCAGGGCGAGGTGCACGAAATCTGCTACCTCGTGGTGAGCGGGCAATTGGCGCTGGAGATCTACGTTCCTATGCACGGGCCGATCGCGGTGGACACGGTGTCGCAGGGCGAATTGCTGGGGGCGTCGGGTCTTCTCAATTCACAGAAGTGGAACTTCGACGCGCGCGCGCTTTCGGATGTACGAGCCATAGCGATTGATTGCACGCAGCTGCGCGCGCTGGCGGAAGAGGATCACGAACTCGGCTTCCAGGTCTACCGGTCGTTAGCCCAGATATTAGAGACTCGGCTGGGCACCGCGCGGCGGCGTCTGCTGGAGCTGATTGCTCCGTCCCGCGGCTGACCGCGCGAAGCTGGCGGGCCGCACGCGATATAATTCGCTCACTAGCTATCGTCATGCCGTACGCACGCCTATTCGCGCCAATTGCGATGGGACTCCTTTTGGGGAGCCTTCCCGGGGCGGCGCAAACCCGCTTTAATCGCGACGTCCGCCCGATCCTCTCCGACCATTGTTTTACCTGTCACGGTCCCGACGCAAAGAACAAGAACGTTCCGCTGCGACTGGACTCGTTCGAAGCAGCGACAGCCGATCTGGGCAAGGGACGGAGGGCAATCACGCCGGGCGACCCGGACAAGAGCCAGCTAGTAGCGCGCATTCAATCGCCAATCAAAGCCTTGCGCATGCCGCCGCTGGCGACCGGCCACACACTGAAGCCCGCCGAAATCGAGACGCTGAAGCAGTGGGTGGCCGAGGGAGCGAAGTGGGAAAAACACTGGTCCTATCTGAAGCCTGAACGTCCCACGCCACCGAAGACCCGCTGGACGGCCCGCGAACGGAACGCCATCGACGCATTCGTGTTCGCACGCTTGGAGAAAGAAGGACTGGCGCCGGCGCCGGAGGCCGGACGCGAGCAGCTATTGCGCCGGTTGTCGCTCGATCTCACCGGGCTGCCGCCCACCGTCGCCGAAATGGATCGTTTCCTGGCCGACAAGTCCGAAGCGGCTTACGAACGCGCCGTGGACACTATGCTCGCCTCACCCGCTCATGCGGAAGTGCTGACGGCGCACTGGCTGGATGCGGCACGCTACGCCGACACCAACGGCTACCAGACCGACGGCGAGCGTTCCATGTGGCGCTGGCGTGATTGGGTGCTCAATGCATTCCAGAGCAACATGAAGTTCGATGAGTTCACGCTTGAGCAACTGGCGGGCGACCAGTTGCCAAACGCCACCCTCAGCCAGCGCATCGCCACCGGCTTCCATCGCAACCATCGCGGCAACGGCGAAGGCGGCATTGTGCCGGAAGAGTATCTGGCCGAATACGCGGCCGACCGCGTGGAAACCACCGGCACCGTGTGGTTGGGTTCCACCATCGGCTGCGCGCGCTGCCACAACCATAAGTACGACCCGTTCACGCAGAAGGAGTTCTACCAGCTCTTCTCCTACTTCTCGAACATTCCCGAGCGCGGCCGCTATTTCAAATTCGGCAACACGCCGCCGCTCGTTCCCGCGCCCACGGCCGGCGATGAGCAGAAGCTTGCGGCGCTCGATGCCAAGCTTGCGGCAGCCGAGAAATTGTGGAGTTCGCTCAAAGGCAAAGTGGGCGAACCGAAAGCAGGTGTGATTCCCGCCCACTGGTCGACCTCACGCGGACGGACATTCCACGCCACGCTCAGCGACCGCTTCGACGGCACACGTTTTCATGACGCAGGCCGCGATTCGGCTCCCGAAGGTTACTTCGACCGTTTCACCATCGCTGCGCGTTTCACAGCCGAGTCGCCGAACGGCGCCATCGTCACGCGAGCCAAGCTCGAACAGGAGCCGACAGGCTGGGGCATTCATCTGGTCGACGGCAAGATCCGCGTGTACTTCTCCTCGCGCTGGCTCGACGATGCGCTGCACCTGGAAACCGCCGAGCCGGTTTCGCTGAATACGCCGCATCATGTCGCCGTCAGCTATGACGCCTCGCGCGTTACGGCGGGCGTGGTGATCTATCTCGACGGCAAGCCCGTAAAGACGACCGCGCTGCTCGATGAACTGAACCAGGAGTTTCGCGCAAAGGAACCAATTCGCATTGGCGGCGGCGGCGGTCCCAAGGACCCGGCGCAGTCTTTCTTCAAGGGAACCATCGACGAAGTCTGGGTGTACAACCGCGTGCTCGAAAGCGCCGAAGTGGCCTGGCTGGCCAATCCATCGCTTGAGGCGGCGGCCCGTTCCGCATGGCCCGAAGACTTCGCCCCGCCCGAAATTCGCGACGCCTACCGCAACCTACTCGATCTGCGTGAGCAACGCGCGAAGATGGTCCGCGAGTTCCCCACTGTCATGGTGATGCAGGACAACCCGACGCCTCCGCAAGCGCACGTGCTATTGCGCGGCGCCTACGACAAACCGGGAGAGGCCGTGACACCGGGCCTTCCCGCGTCGCTCACGGGCGATCCAGCGCCGAACCGGCTGGCGATGGCGAAGTGGATCATCTCCCGCGACAACCCGCTTACCGCGCGCGTCATTGTGAACCGCTACTGGCAGATGATTTTCGGTACAGGGATCGTGAAGACCGTCGAAGACTTCGGCTCGCAGGGCGAATGGCCGAGCCATCCCGAACTGCTGGATTGGCTGGCGGTGGAGTTCATGGACTCGGGTTGGGACGTGCGGCACCTGCTGAAGACCATCGTTACAAGCGAAACCTACCGCCAGTCGTCGCGCGTTACGCCGGAGTTGCAGCAGCGCGACCCCGAAAACCGCCTCCTCGCGCGTGGCAGCCGCATGCGTTTGCCCGCGGAAACCGTCCGCGACCAGGCCCTCGCCGTCGCCGGGCTGCTCACTCAAAAAGTGGGCGGGCCAAGCGTAAAGCCCTATCAGCCGGATGGGCTGTGGAAAGAGCTGGCGGGTGTGGAGTATAAACAGGATCACGGCGCGGACTTGTACCGCCGTTCACTCTACACCTACTGGCGCCGCACCTCGCCGCCGCCGTCGATGATGAACTTCGATGCCGCCGGACGCGAAGCCTGCACCGTACGAGCCTCTCGCACCAACACGCCGCTGCAGGCTCTGAACCTGATGAACGACGTGCAGTTCCTCGAAGCCTCGCGCTTTCTGGCGCAACGCATGATCCGCGAAGGCGGCACAACAGCGCAGGACCATCTGCGATACGGCTTCCGGCTTGCCACCGCGCGCTTCCCCAACGAAAAAGAGTTAGGCGTGTTCACGCAGGCGCTGGCTTACCACCGCGACCAATTCGCGTCGAACCCGCAAGCCGCCGAGCGAATGCTCAAGCAGGGCGAAGGGCCCCGCGACACAACGATTCCCGCCGCCGAGCACGCCGCCTACATGACGGTGGCCAGCATGATTCTCAACCTCGACGAAGTGGTCACGAAGGAGTAACCGCATGATCGATCCACTTCTCCAACGACTCCACCACGTCAGCCGCCGCCAGTTCTTCTCGCGCTCGGGCTTGGCCCTGGGTTCGGCCGCATTGTCATCGATGCTCGCCGAGGAGTCCGCACCCACAACCGGCCCGCACTTCCCGCCGAAGGTGAAGCGCGTGATCTACCTGTTCATGTCGGGCGCGCCGTCGCAGATTGAGACCTTCGACTACAAGCCTAAGCTCGAAGAACTGCGTTCCCAGGAACTGCCCGCCAGCATCCGCATGGGCCAGCGCCTCACCGGCATGACGGCCACACAGGCGAGCTTTCCTCTTGCGCCGAGCATGTTCCCGTTTAAGCAACGCGGCCAGTCCGGAACCTGGGTCAGCGACCTCCTGCCGCACACGGCAAGCGTGGCCGACCGCATCTGCGTCATCAAGTCGATGAACACCGAGCAGATCAATCATGATCCGGCTGTGACGTTCTTTCAGACAGGCCACCAGATCGCCGGGCGCCCCAGCATCGGGTCCTGGGTTGCCTATGGACTCGGCTCGGAGAACAAGGACCTGCCCTCGTTCGTCGTCCTCATCTCACAGGGTTCGTCGAGTTCGGGCGACCAGCCGCTGGCCGACCGCCTGTGGGGTTCCGGCTTTATTCCCACGCGGTATCAGGGCGTGAAGTTCCGCGCCGCGGCCGACCCGGTGCTCTACCTCACCAATCCCGAAGGCCTTGCGCCGCAGGGCCGCCGCCGCTTCCTCGACGACCTCGCGCAATTGAACGAGCAGCACTACGAAGACTTCGGTGATCCCGAAATCTCCACGCGCGTAGCGCAGTATGAGATGGCCTACCGCATGCAGACGTCGGTGCCCGAGTTGACCGATCTCTCAAAGGAATCCGAAAAAACGTTGGAGCTATACGGCCCCGATGTTAGAAAGCCCGGATCGTTCGCGGCCAACTGTTTGCTCGCCCGGCGCATGGCCGAGCGCGGCGTGCGCTTCATTCAACTGTTCCACCGCGGCTGGGATCAGCATGTGAACCTGCCGGAAAATCACCCCAAGCAGTGCAAAGATATCGACCAGCCAAGCGCGGCTCTTGTAGCCGATCTTGCACAGCGAGGTTTACTCGACGACACGCTCATCGTCTGGGGCGGTGAATTTGGGCGCACGGCCTACTGCCAGGGCAAGCTCACCGCAACCGACTATGGCCGTGACCATCATCCGCGCTGCTTCTCCGTGTGGATGGCGGGCGGCGGTGTGAAGCCTGGTCTGTCCTACGGCGCGACAGACGACTTCAGCTACAACATCACCGAAAACCCGGTCGACGTGCACGATCTGCATGCGACGATCCTGCACCTGCTCGGCCTCGATCACACGCGGCTCACGTACAAGTTCCAGGGACGCCACTACCGGCTCACCGACGTGCACGGGAATGTCGTTAAGGATGTACTGAGCTGAGCGCGCGCACGTGTGCCGCGACACCGGCCGCGAGACCTTCCAGCGAATAACCGCCTTCAAGCACCGAGAGCAGCCGGCCTTGCGCGTGTTTCGCGGCAATCTCCAGCGCCATCGTGGTTAGCGAGGCGAAACCGGCATCGGTCAATTGAAAGCGGCCCAGCGGATCGCCCATGCGTGAATCAAACCCCGCGGATACGATCACTAGCGAGGGCTTGAACGCTTCCGCTGCGGGCAATAGCCGTTCCCGGAATGCGCCGAGAATTTCATCGTGGCCCGAACCCGCGGGGAGCGGACAGTTCACGATGCGGCCCTTCCCCTTCCCCTCGCCAGTCTCGTGCATCATGCCGGTGCCCGGATACCAGGGGTGCTGATGCGTGGAGAAAAACATCACGCTTCCATCGGAGAAAAAGGTGTCCTGCGTGCCGTTGCCGTGATGAACGTCCCAATCGATAATCAGTACGCGGTCCACACCGTGCCGCTTCTGCGCATGACGCGCGGCAAGTGCGACGTTGTTGAACAGGCAAAAGCCCATTCCGCGATTCGGCGTGGCGTGATGGCCGGGCGGACGTACCGCGCAGAATGCCCGCCGCGTTTCCGATTGGAAGAGGGAATCGACGGCACTCAAGACTCCGCCCACGGCGTTCAGCGCCACATCCAGCGACCGGCCTGAGTAGGCCACATCACCAGTGGAGAGATCGCGCACCGTGTTCGGGCGCCCTGCAAGCGCGCCAATTTCAGATCGAACGCTCTTTATATAAGATGCTGTGTGAACGAGCGCAAGTTCGTCGTCGATGGCCGGACGGGGTGGGATGCGGATGGCGCCTTCGAGGAGGTGCGTGCTTTCGAGGGCACGCGTGACGGCGTCGTAACGGGCAGGCTGTTCAGGGTGTCCCTCGCCGGTCAGATGGTCCTTGTAGAGGGGATCCAGCAGAACGGCGAGGGCCATGTAGTAGATGCTATCGCGCGGCGGGACGCTTGTGGCGGCGCGGCACGAAGCTCTTGGTTTGCGGAGCACGGCCGTAACCGCCGGAGTTGCCATTACCGCGGCGCGGCAGCACGACGATTTTTTCGTCGAAGTGCGCGGCAACCGCGTGCGTGGGCTCAGGCAGCGAATTGGGCAGTTGCTTGGATTCCAAACGAACTCCCAAAGTGCGCTCGATGCGGCGGATTTCATTCCGCTCGCCGCGGGTGTGGAACGAGGTCGCCGTGCCACGAAGGCCGGCGCGGCCGGTGCGGCCAATGCGGTGGATGAAGTCTTCGGGCGCCTGCGGCAGGTCGAAGTTCACCACGTGGGCGATGTTGTCGACGTGAATGCCGCGGGCGGCGACGTCGGTGGCGACAAGAACGCGGTAGTCGCCGTTCTTAAAGCCCTCCAGCGCCTGGTTGCGCTGGCCCTGGCTGCGGTTGCCGTGAATCCGGGCTGCGTTGACACCGAAGCGCGACAGGTTCTTCGCCAGCCGGTCCGTGCCATGCTTGGTGCGCGAGAAGACGAGGAACGAACCTTCGTGCTGTTGCAGCAGGTGCGCCAGCAGCGGAAGCTTGCGGTCGTTGTCGACTTCGTAGAGGTGGAGGTCCACCTGTTCGGTCGGCTTGGTGGTGGAACCGACAGCGACGCGCGCCGGGTTCTTCACGTGCGACTCGACGAGATGCGCGACCGACTTCTCGATGGTGGCCGAGAAGAACAGCGTCTGGCGTTGGGCCGGCACCGTCTTCAGGATGGTTTTGATCGAGGGCAGGAAGCCCATGTCGAGCATGCGGTCGGCTTCATCGAGAACGAAGAAGCGAACGCGGTCGAGGGCGACGAGGTTGCGTTGCAGGAAGTCGCACAAGCGGCCGGGCGTGGCGATGAGCACTTGCGCGCCCATGCGGATGGAGTGGAGCTGTTTGCTCTCGGCCATACCGCCGACAACGATGGCCGCGCGCAGCGAAGTGCCTTGCGTCAGGTCTTGAAATGCCTCGTGAATCTGGATGGCGAGCTCGCGCGTGGGGCTCAGCACGACGGCCTGGGGGCCTTTGGTGATGTTCCCTTTGGAAAGAAAGCTCTGCACCATGGGGAGCAGGAAGGCGAGGGTCTTGCCGGTGCCGGTTTGGGCAGTGGCGACCACGTCGCGCCCTTCGAGGGCTGGGGGGATGGACTGGGCTTGCACGGGCGTAGGAATGCTAAAGCCGTGCCGGGTAAGGTTGGCCTGCAGCGCAGGACACAAAGAGAGTTCGTTGAAATTATTCATTCAGGTTTTGTTGAAGCGGGAAGGAGAAATCAGCAGACCGCCAACAAGGTAGGGGACAAGGCGAATCGACTTCCAGCCAGCCTATAGTATAGCGCAGGTCAGCGGGTTATGATGGAGGTGGACCCAAAGTGTACGAATCGAATATGGACGGTGCCGTCGGCGCCATCGTTTTTGGAGCCGTGATGATTGTGGTCGGCCTGGCTCCCGGCCTGTGGAACAATCTGGTTGCGGGCGTTGCCGAAGGCATCACCAACTTCTCGGATGCTCTGCGCGGAAACCCAGCGTATGAGAGTGGGATTTCGTCAACAAGCAGGGAACGTGAGCCCCTTGTGGCGCTGCTCGGCGTCGCCCTCGTCCTGCTGGGTATTCTGAACTTCCTCTCCGCCTAATCCCTAAAAACAACCGCCGGATGACCCGCATCGGGCCACCCGGCGAATTACTTTTAGTTTGCCTGTGACTAGAATTTCACCAGCAGCGCCAACTGCAAAGAACGGGTAGTGTCCTGGCCCGTAATGACGCCAAAGGCTGCGTTCGTCGGGTCCGTGTTCGGGCCCGAAAGATTCGAGTGGTTCCAGGCGTTAAACGTCTCGGCGCGGAATTGGGTATTGAACCGCTCACCGATCTTGAAGTTCTTGATCAGGGAGAAGTCCCAGCGGTCCTGGTTCGGTCCACGCACGCCATTGAAGCGGAGCGGGAAAGTGCGCAGGTTGGAAGCCAGCTGTTGCGCGGTAACCCGGTTGAAGCCGGCGTTCACGTTGAACCACTGGTCGACGCTGCGCTGATCCTTGGGCAGCACAATGTTGTTCAGGTCGCCGTTGAAGATGCGGTTTCCAAAACCGAGCGGGGCGCCGCTCTGATGCTGCCAGACACCGCCCAACTGCCAGCCGCCGAGAGCGAACTCGGCTGCTGGGTGCCAGCTGCCGCCAAATGCCCGCCCCTTGCCGAAGGGAAGTTCCCAGATGCCGCTGGAGGTGATCCGGTGCGTGCGGTCGCCGGCGGAAACCACTTCCGAAGGAACGAGGTCGCCCGCGTTCAGGAACTCAACCGCTTCCATTGACTTCGACCAGGTGTAGGAGAGCTGATAGGTGAAGCCTTTGTTGAAGCGGCGCTCCACGCGCATTTGCAGCGAGTGATACCAGGCGTAGCCGATCGGATCGTTGCCGTTGATATTGTTGAACTCCGGATAAGGGCGCAGCAATTGCGAACGGCCGATGTTGGCGCCGTAGATCGGATCGGTGCCGCGGAACGGATTGGGGAACGCTTGCGCCAGGAAGTTGATGCGCTCCTGGTCACGCACACCCGTCGTGCTGAGCCACGAGTTCGGCAGGGCGTTGTAGTCGCGGTTCACGTTGAGGCGGGTGGCGCGGTTGCCCACGTAGGTCGCCTCCAGCAGGAACAACATCGGCAACTGGCGTTGGAAACCCAGCGACCAACGCTGCGCGTAGGGATTCTTGCGATTGGCCGGGAAGAACGTGAGGTCCTGACCGAGATTGGTCTTCAATCCGCCGGCCGCGCGCAACGGCTGCTGCAGGCCATTAGGGAATGGATTGCCGGTGCTGGCGATAAAGGTGAGGCCGCTATCGAGCGAGGCCTGGATGGGCGTGGACTGGCTAAACCCGGTGACGATGGTGTTCGTCGTCAGGATGCCGATGGAGTTGAAGAAGATGCCATAGCCGCCGCGGAACACAGTCTTCTGATCAAGCTGGTAGGCGAAGCCGAGGCGCGGCATGAGGTTGTTCTTCTCACCCTGCCAGTAGCTGCGGCTGCCATTGGCTCCGGCAAACTGCAAGCCGCCGTTCACCTGGAAGGCGCTGGCGGGCAGTTCGGGGATGGGGTTCAGCGCATAGTTCGCCTTGGCCTGGGCCGCGATCGGATTGGATTGGTCGAATGCAAAGCCCGTGGCGGCGCGGTCAAAACGCTCCGTGATCGGCGTGTCGTACTCATAGCGTAGGCCGACGTTTACCGTCAGCCGCTTGCTGAGCTTGTAGTCGTCCTGGATATAGAAGCCAAACACGCTGCTCTGCTCGGCAGTCGAATCGACGATGCTCATTGAACCGTTGGGAACACCGTAGAAGAACGACGCCACTTCGCCACCCAGCTGCGGTGCGGCGGCTGAATCCAACGGGCCGCGCGTGTAGGTGGAATTAAAGCTGAACTGCGGCGAGACGGCTGCGTTGAACCGGTTGCGATTCTCGCGATAGACGCGCATGTCGGTGCCGAAACGCACGTTGTGGCTGCCCTTCAGCCACGTAAAGGTGGCCACCGGATTGTGCACGATCGACGCGGTGACACCATCGCCGCTCTCCCACTGGCTCAACTCCTGAAAGGGCGTGATCGCCGTGCGCGGGATCGTAGCCAGCTCACGCGGAATGGAATTCACCAACTGCGACGAGAAGCCGAGCGAGGCGAGGTCGAAGCCCTGGCTGGGGCGCCGTTCGGGGAAGTCCTGATAAGTGATGCCATAGCGCAGGTTCATCAGGAACGACGGGCTGAACACGTACACGTCGTCGATGGCGATTCCCTTGTTGTCGCGGTTCAGAATGACGCCGTTCACGTCGTTATTGAACGTGCGGTTCTTGTCCTCTTCCCAGTAATCTTTCTGGAAGCGCACGAACACGCGGTGCGTGTCGCTGAAGGCGTGGTCGAAGCGGAAGATCGTGCTCCAGTAGGTTTCCAGCGCCTTATTCGTATTGAAGTAATTGTTACGGTTCTCGACGTTAGTGGTGGCGGCATTCGCGGCCGGATAGAGCTTGATCATGTTACGCGCAACAGGATCGATCTGGCTTTGCGGAATGATGTTGCCCGCGACCGGCGTGCGCTGGAAACGGCCGTTGGGCGCCGTTGCGGTGGAGAACGGATCGTAAATCTGGTAGTTCGCGCCTCGGGCGAGATATTCGCTCAAATCGCCGTTGCGCAGCTTTTCGGTGGGTACAGTGGTCGTATAGGACTGCGGGTTGCCGAACAGATTGGCTTCCCATGCGTAAAACCAAAACGTCTTATTCTTCCCGTTGTAGACCTTGGGGATGTAGACCGGGCCCCCCATTGAGTTGCCGAAGCGGTTGTCCTGGTAGACGGGCAGCGTCTGGCCGGAACGGTTCTGGAAGATGTTCTTCGTATCGAGCGCCGAGTTGCGGAACCATTCATGGAATTCGCCATGAAGCGTATTCGTACCACCCTTGGTGCTGACGTTCACCGTAGCGCCGAAGGTGTTGCCGATGGTGGCGTCGTAGCTGGCGGTCTGCACTTTGAACTCAGTGATGGAGGTCGACGGCGGCGAGTAGGCCACGCGCGGCGAGGTACCGTCCGAATAGGTGTTCGACACGCCGTCGATCGTGAAATCGTTGTTGTAATTACCACCCCCGGTGGTCGAGAACTGCGACGGCGCGTTGTTGAACGGCGCCTTGCGCAGGCGCATGTCGGTCCCGTTCACCGTACCGGGCGCCAGATGGACGAGATCCATCGCGTTTCCCGCAAACAATGGAAGCTCCGTGATGCGCCGTTCATCGACGACCTGGCCTAGCGTCGCCTCGGCAGTCTGCAGCAGCGGCGTTTCCGCGCTTACGTTGATCGACTCGGTGACGTTGCCGATCTGCATCTCAATGACAAGTTCGACAGAGTCGTTCACGCGCACCTGGATGTTGTCGCGTTGGAACTTTTTGAAGCCATCCTTTTCCGCCGTCACAGTGTAAATGCCCGGCAGCAGGTACGGCAGTGAGTAAGCCCCAGCGGCATTGGTGACCGACCGGATGGCGACACCGGTCGCCTTGTTGGTGGCGATGACGGTTGCCTCTGGAACGGCGGCGGTAGTGGAGTCAACAACTTGTCCGACGACACGGCCGCGGGAATCCTGTCCCTGGACATGCATCGTGGCACAAAACGCGAGCACGAAAAGGCCCGCACATATTCTGATGTTCTTCATAGAAACCTCTTGTTGAGCGCTCAAACTCGGCGCTTAAAGACCCGTAATGTCAGAATAGGCGCGTTCTCGAGAGTTGTGTCAAAAACTGTCGAATATGAAGAAAAATTACTGTTCGGCCGTGGGATGCGACAGGGGAGATGTCTGTGAGAATGTTCACCAAGTCGCAAGTGACGATGGCCACGCGCATGACGCCGCTCTCAAGCACCAGCGCCGTGGCGCTTAGCGTGCGTGATACTTGGCGTAGGCTTCGGCCATCCTCTTCAATGTTGGGTCTGCCATCGCCCGATCCAAATAAATAGGCGGGGCAGCCCAGGTTGTGTAGAGGCGGCGGGTGGCTTCTACGGGGTCGACTTCTTCATAATCGCTGGGCACTTCAAACAGCGCGGCGTCTGGCTCTCCCATCCTATGCTGTTCGAGAATAAGCTCGCTCGAGTCGCTCTCTTTTCCGGCGGAGTCCCGAAATCGTGCAATTCGGCCTACTTCGAGACACCCCAGCGACGGCGCGTGCCAGGTGTCAATGCCAGGTGCGAGTCGATTTTGGATTAGTACCGCCTGGAATCCTGAACGCTCTTCGTTCCGCGCAAAGAACCGGCTGCTAGTGGCTCCATTCAAATCGGTTACACAATCGTCCGCGGGATTATAGTGGGATGCAGTGCGCCAATGGGCGGCGTCAATATCAGGCACCCTCCAGGTGGTTGTAGTCTTGATCGTGTCCTCGACTGTGATCTTTATTCCAGCGGGGAAACGCAAGGTCCGCCGTTGTTGCATCTCCTCACCGTTCTTGCGGTAGGACTTCTTCGTTTCCGAAAAGGCTCCGTCGGCCCGATAGGCGACAATGCGCCGCGAGGATATGCGCCGACTTGAGACGTTGTCGAGGACTTCGCGAAACTCCAGCGTGATGGGAGGCACGGGAAAGGGAATCGCGTTCGCTGCGAAGACATTTGCGACGCGCTCATAGAGAAGGTGAATCGCTACCGGTGCCACAAAAAGTGCCGCGCCAAAGCAGACTTTTTGCCGGGTCGTCACATTCGGTCCTTCGCCTAGAATGATACATCACAAGGGCATACGGGACTAGTTCAACTAACCGTCGTATAGTTCCAATACCACCATAGCCGAAGCACTTTTTGGGTTACGGCCCCCGATCTCCACCGGTAGCGGCGAATTGCGGGATACTCGAACTGGAAGTGCCGCATGAGCAGATCGAAACGAAGCCAACCCATCAGCGGAGTGACCGCTGCTGTGTCGGAGAAAGAATGGAAGAGGCAGTCGAACCGGCGGCTCAGGCGTGCAACCACCCAGGTCGTGCAGCAGCTACCCGCCACCGATCCCGATGCCGTGGTGCTGCCCGTACTGGACGAGGTCGCCAACCCGTACAACAGCCCCAAAGAAGGCAAATCCCGGTTCGATCCCCGCAGCTCTCCCGCGATGATGCGGAAATGACCGGCGCCCTACTGGCCTAACTCGCGCAACAGCGGTTGCGCCCGGTACACCACCCGCAACGCTTCCGTGATTGCCGCCGTCGAGACGTGCACGCTACGCTCTACGCGGTCGCGATAGACGAAGCGGTTGGGCAGGCTCTCGATATTTCCATCGAACAGCAGACCCGTGATCTCACCACGCGGGTTCACGGTGGGTGATCCCGAGTTGCCGCCATGGGTGTCGGCGGTAGTGACGAAATCCATCTGCGTACGCAGGCGCAAGCGGCGTTTCGCGGCAAGCCAGCGCGGCGGGAGCGCGAACGGCTCGACGCCGGTGGCCCGTTTGAAAAGGCCCTCAAACGTCGTGGCGTAGGGCACCTGCTTGCCCGCCGCATTCGTGTAGCCCTTCACGGCGCCATAGCTCAGGCGCAGCGTGAACGTGGCGTCGGGGTAGGCTTCCGTGCCGTATTTGGCGAAGCGGATGTGCGCAATCTGCGATGAGCTCGCATACATACTCGCCTCCACTTTGTCGTCGAATTCGGTCCTCACCTGCCGCGCGTCGGGATCGATGCGGCGCACCAGTTCGAGCATCGGGTCGCCGCTCGCCTCGATCGCATCGCCATCAGCAAGCAGTTTCTTGCGAAACTCCACGTCGCCCAGCTTCGACGACTCGACATACCAGCGCGCCGCGGCCTCGGGCTCCATGCCCTTCAGCACGCTCTTCACCAGACGGTGATCCTCGCCGAATTGCGCCCGCAGCGAGCGGAAATAATAGGCGAGCACGGTCGTCTCAAACGAAGGATAGATGGGGATGGCGGAATTCACATACTGACGCTTGGGCGCGAGCGCGGTCTCGCGAAATTCGCGCAGCCGGCTCTCGCTCGGCTTCTTTGTCTCGTCATGCATGCGCACCAGCACCCGCGCCAGCATGAACAGCGACGATGCGCGGGCCGGCGATTTCTCGAGCATCACGTACGGCCGGTAAATCCTGGCGAAAGCGGCGTAGGATGCGGCCACGTCATCCCACGTGCGGCCATATTCCTTCCAAAGCGCCTTATCGCCGTCGACGAACGCCCGCAACGTCTTCTCTTCGTCGAGCTTACGGTTGATCAGGTCCGGCTCGCGCAGGCCGGCAAGAAAGCCCGTGTAGGCCTTATAGGAGTTCTGTATGTCGAACAGGTCATCGGCGGCAATGCGCTTGTTCTCGGCATTCACGGCGCT
>JBDTVQ010000020.1:0-34609 GCA_040007195.1 Acidobacteriota bacterium
GGGGCTACATCCGGTTCGCGAGGTGAAATTGCCGGATTATCGGACAAGCTCTAGTCAGCACTGGCAGGCGTCGGCCGCCGGCCATGCGAACGCGGAACACGACATTTACGAGGAAGATGCCATTTGTGACTATCCTCAGTCAGGCGAACGAATCCTCGGACGAGGCAAGCTGCAGGCTTTGCGGAGTCATCATCCAGGCAAGCCGTCGGGTTTCAACGTCAGGCGAATTCTCGGAAAAGGGGACCTGTGGATTACGGAATACACAATCTTCTACCAAGGGCGGTCCGCTTACACGGTCAGCATTATGGAGTTCCGCAACGGTAAGGTTGTGCACGAGACCCAGTATTTCGCGGAGCCTTTCGAGGCCCCGGCGTGGCGGAGCCGATGGGTTCAACGGCTCGCTTGATGCAATCGGGAGCAGCAGAGTCTGGACAATGGCATGAAGCGTGCGCTCCTCCGTCTGGACGCATAACCCAGGTGCATCTGTCAAAGGAATCCAATGATGCGAAATGAACTCGTACCCGGAACGGTTTTCCCTGATTATCAGTTGCCCGATCACACCGGCACACCGCGCAGGCTCAGCGAACTCCAAGGCGATGATCCCCTCATCCTGACGCTGTCGCGCGGCCACTACTGCCCGAAAGAACATCAGCAGCATCTGGATCTTGCTGGGTTCTACCCCAAGGTCGCTGTAGCTTATACCCAGATTGTCACGATCTCCACCGACGACCACCACACACTCCAGGAATTCCGCGCGTCGATCGGCGCGCAGTGGACCTTCCTCTCTGACACCGACAGAACGGTTCAGAAGGACCTCGACATCGCGGAGTATACCGATCCGGAACATAATCCGATGATTCCGCATACACTCGTGCTCAAGCCGGGACTCATAATCCACAGCATCTATAACGGCTATTGGTTCTGGGGCCGGCCTTCTGTCATTGACCTCTGGCACGACCTGCGCTCCGTGACGCGCGAGATTCGCCCCGACTGGGATCTGAAAACTCCTGGACTCCGTGAGGCTTGGAAGGCGGGCGACCTCTCGGCCTTCCATGGATGGAACAAGAAACCAAAGACGGCTTTGCCTGAACGCAAATAAAGGGTACCAGCCAGACCTTGAGAATGGCGGCCAAGGAATTCTATCGATGTACCGATTTTCAAATGAGCAGCACGAAGAGATTGAGCGTTTGGCATACCGGCTATGGGAGAAGCGAGGCGGGCCCTTGGGATCGCCCGATGACGACTGGTTCCGCGCCGAGCGGGAATTCATACAGCTCTCGAATTCCTCGCCGCGACTCCCACTCTCGTCCCTAATGATGGGGCCTCTCGAGTATTGAAACTGGAACTGACGCCGGCCATCCCAATCGGAGTGCACTCCGCCGTTGGCTCTCAATCACAGATCAACTTCCACATCACCCACGGGTGTCGAGCAGCAGATCAACACGTTGCCCACGGCTGGTGGCTGCAGCGGATCGGGCTCATAGTGGACAGTTCCTCCAATCAATGCAGACTCGCAGGTATGGCAGACCCCTGTGCGGCACGACCACTGCACTGGAACGTCGCAAGCTTCTGCGAGTTCAAGCAAACTGGAGTACCGTGAATCCCAGGGAATCGTGAGCCCGCTTCGTACAAATGAAATCTGTGGTCCGCTGCCGGGTTCTCCCGCAGGAGGGTGAACCGGCGGGTGGGAGGATGGCGCGATTCCCGGTGTGATCGAAGCTTCCGGCCCAAACACCTCCACGAAAATTCGCTTGGAATCCGCACCCCAGGTCTGTAAGTCTTGGGTCAGTTGTTTTAGGAATGATGGCGGGCCGCACAGGTAGAAATCCGCATCGCGGGGCACACCGAGCCGATCGAGCAGCGGCGTGTCGAGGTGTCCAACCGAGTCGTAATCCACACCGAGTTCATCCTCTGGCCCGGGCTTACTGTAGACGATGTGGCTTCGGGCGTTCACGAGCGTTTGCAACAGTCCGCGTGACTCGTTCGCGAACGGATGCTGAGCCCGGTTACGCGCTCCGTAGATCCACCAGACCTCACGAGGTGACGCGGCCGAAGACAGAGAGTGCAACATGGCGAGCACGGGCGTCGCGCCGATGCCGGCACTCAGTAAAACGACTGGTGCATCGCCCGGCCTCAGCGTAAAACCGCCTCGAGGCGCGCTCACCTCCAAGAAATCGCCCGTGTGCAACTGATCGTGAAGATACGAGCTGACAGCCCCGCTCCTCTCCCGCTTGACGCTTACACGATAGGTCTTGGCGCCGGCCATGCCCGACATCGAGTAGCTCCGGAGCAGCGTTGGGCCGTCGGGTGTCACGCGCAACCGGAGCACTAGAAACTGTCCCGGCAGCGCTGCCGGCAGGGATTCCCCACCTTGTGGCTCCAGCGACAACGAGACTACATCGGCGGTCTCTCTCTCCTGTCGGGCGACGCGCATTCGCCGAAAGCCTGGCCACGCTGGTGGCGGCCCACCGGAAGACTTCAGTCCAGGATTCCCGGTTTGCGAACTATTCCGCTCAACCAGCGCCCTTAAGGAGGTCTTCCAGCCCGGGCTGAGTGCTGGCACGCGCAATGCTTTTTCGAGTTGTTCGCGCGGCGGGCTTGGCAAATACAGCAGAGCATCAATTTTGGCAACCGTGATTCGTTCGGGGCCATCCGCCACCTTTTTGATTTCGTCGCCAGCGCCCACATCACCTTCCTCCAGTACGCGGAAGTAGAATCCAGGCCGGTGATGTGCCACAAGCAGAGCCGCCATTGCCGGTTCCGCCATCCGGATACCGACTCGATAGCATGTGACACGCGGCTGAGAGACCTCAAAAAGCGCGCTCCCAATCCGGTATCGATCGCCGATGCAAACCTCGTCGTCAGGTAAGCCCACTACCGTGAAGTTCTCGCCAAACTGTCCGAATGCAAAATCGTGACGGCCGAGTTTGGCCTCCCAGTAGCGATAGGCGTCCATTTGATAGACCATTACTGCGCGCTGCTCGCCTCCATGTCCGGCGAGATCCCCTTGTCCATCGCCCGTCAAATTTAGACGACTGACTGAAATTCTCCCCTGCACTGGCTGCTTCCAGATCGCGGTATGGACGATCTGCCCTTTCCATGCGACGTCACGTGGAAGGCCGACATTGATTGATACGAGCTGCGCCATCCGATGTTCCTCCTTCACATCCACGAGCATCAGGATCTCCAGCACTTCAAATTCCAAGGCACGCCGGATATCATGCCAGTTGAAGCCAGCTGCTAGCCAGACCAGTTGCCTATAGACCGCTTCCGGAGTTTGAAAGTCTTCCTGAGGGCTCCACGCCGCGTGCGGCCTGTTCGTTGATGTCGGTTGGCCGCCACTATATCTCGACGCCCCGTCATCGGTCGACACATGATGGGCGAGGTCGAATTGAGGACACGGTAGCTTCCGTGGTTTCGATGTTCGTTCCTGGGGCAGTCTTCGATGACTATAACGACCGTGTGGCGGTCGGATGTAGGCACGAGATGAATCCGAAGTGGGCTTCGAAGCTGGCCGGTCACGACACCTGGGCGTGGAATCAGTGCTTCGCGATGGAGCAAAGCCTGCGCATCGACGAGCGGGATCGCAGTGAGCTACCTAAGATGTTCTCGCGGCGGATCATTTCCTTAGAACTGTTGCACCGTTGAGGACGACGTCTTTGATTCGTTCACGCACCCTCAAGTGGCGCCAATCGCTAGTAGCGGACGCCGGTAAGGGACTGCTTGCCACAGTATCGGCGTCCCAAGTGCGGCGGCGAGCTTCAATGGCCTTTTCCATTCGCTTCTTAGTCAGGCCAACGTAGTATTTTTCAGTAGTCTTTCGCGACTTGTGGCCGAGGAGAAGTTGAACGTCCTCAAGCGATCCGCCACCCTCCAACACCTCAATTGCCAATGTGTCCCGCCACTCATGTGTTCGCTTACCTTCGATGCTGGCTTCTACGTACAGCTTCCTCATTTTTTCCGACCAGTCATTGACTGCCGTCTTGATGGCCGACGTGCCCGTCCAGAAGAAGTATTACCGGCTCTTAGGCGGAAGTTTTCGGACCAACTCTATGACGAACGGCGGCAGGGGTACGAACACCGGTTGCTCGTTCTTCTCCTGGCTAACGATCATGAGACCGTCTTCTCGGAGCGAATCTGTCCGCAGCGTCACCACATCGACGAGGCGTAGGCCACTGTATCTTTGAATCAGTACAAAGGCCACCGCGGCTTGCGCAATGTTCGGAAAGACGCGCGGTATCGCCTCCAGCAGCCGTTGCTTCTCTTCGGGAGTTTTCTTCTTTACTTCAATCCTTGGGGTCTTGACGGCCAGCAACAGCTCGGCTGGGTTCTCCGGAATCCATCGAAGCTCCCGCGCGCGGCGAAAGAACATTTTCACGAATTCCTGGTCCTTCTGTTTGCCAAGTTGGCTCTTCGGTTGCCTGACGAGTTCGCCATCGCCCTCGCGTCTTTTTCGCAATCGGCCTTGCCAGGTCTCCTGAAAGACGGAGAGATGCTCGGTCTTCACATCTTTCAGGTGGACAATTCCGCGGTCACGGAGAAATAGTCCGAGAGGCCTGAGAATCCCAGCTATCTTCTGGATCGTCAGGTTCGTGCTCTCTTTGTGCGCGTCGAGTGTTCCGCGTTTCTCGGCGAGGTAATCCTCGATCGCTTGCTCCACCGCCTTAAAGGCATTCGGATCGGGCTTGCCATTCTGCCCGGAGAGGAATTGAACGGTCCACTGATCGATCAACTCTTCGCGGCAAGTTTCTCTCGCACACCCAACTTCGCAAGCGAACCATTGAACCTAAAGGGCGGTACGTTTAGGTCTGGGTGCCGGCCTAGAAGCCTTGTGTAGATGGGGCAGCCGCACCCGAAAATCAGTCGCGACGGCAGCCGCTTTGGGTTCTTGCGGCTGGGGGAAGCACTACGACAGTCGACTCTGTGCCGCACAAAAATGTCGCGCACGCCCCGAATTGTAGCGCAAACTCGCTACAGCTGGAAGTTGGTCGCTGTAAATGCAGCCACTACAACGAGTTGCAGTGGCGGAGGAAGAGGGATTCGAACCCCCGGACGAGTCACCCCGTCAACGGTTTTCAAGACCGCCGCTTTAAACCGCTCAGCCATTCCTCCGCTTTTTATCTTATCTAATTCCATAGATTTGCAGCTACTGTCAGGACCCGGTTTGGCGGCGGACTTGGGCAAGGTCGTTGAAGCGGTGGCTGGTGGCGGAGTTGAAGAAGACGTGGGGAGCGTGGTTCCTCGTGTTGGGCTGTTCGAGACGGGTGTGTGCGGTGTTGTTGATGGGCAGTTCCAAAGGGCGGCGCGTTTTGTGGACGAGGGGTTTG
Organism: Acidobacteriota bacterium; assembly: GCA_040007195.1. Lineage (GTDB taxonomy): Bacteria > Acidobacteriota > Terriglobia > Bryobacterales > Bryobacteraceae > JAFLBB01. Next base: position 5,328 of record JBDTVQ010000020.1, read on the forward strand.
GTTGCCCTAAGGAGGACGCAGCTTGTGACCTCGAGTTTCTCGACGACGGAACTGGTGTTAAGATTCCGAAAAGTGTTATCCAATTAGGGTAACTCACTACCGAATGTGTGAAGTACTTTCATGCTGTGACAGGAGACAAATGCGGTAGGGAGCCAGCAGGAAGGCCAGATCAATTCATAACATGCGGTGATGCCGAAGCGCTTCACGGTAATACCGCTACAAGCGGCAGTTGCGGTGAGTAGAAAGCGTCAGGCGCGGAGACTTCGGCGCCCCAGCGTGTCATGAATCGAACCCAGTCGTCCCAGGACGCGGCTGGTTCGAGGGGTTCGTCGCGAGTAAGAGTGAAAATCGCGCTCGTCTCGATCATGGTGGTGAGTCCGGATTGGGCGGCGCGCAGGCAGAAATCGATCGCGTAGTACGGCGCGGGCAGGGCGGCATCGAATCCCCCCAAGGACTCAAAGACGTCCTTTCGCACACAGAGCGCGTTCCCAGAAACGGCGGATACTTCCCTGGAAACGGCCAGCCAGGGCCAGCTTGCATTGCCGAATGTTCCCAGCCCCAAGTGCACGGCGCTGCCGCCGCCGAAAGCGAAGCCAGCATGAAGGATCCGCCCATCTTCAAGTTGGATTTTGCCGCCCACGATCCCGACGCCGGGATAGCTCAGGGGGGCAACCAATAGATCCAGTGTTTCGGGGCCCGCTTCCTTCAACCTTGCGTCCACGAAGATAAGGTACTCGGCGTTGGTGGCGCTCGCGGAAGCATTCAGCGATCGTACTTGAGGCAAATGGCGAATTACTTCAACGCCGTTCCGCGCAAAGTTACTTTCCTTGCGCCGCAGGAAATATAAGTTTGGAACGTTATTTGTAAGTACGGACACCTCATTGAGCCCCCGCCGTTGGAGCGACTCCTCGACGGCGCGCTTACCGAGTTCGTGAGTATAGGGCTTATTGCCAGGAGATTGCGCCATGGATTCCGGGTGCATGCGCCAGTGATAGGCGACATAGGGCACATGAACCACCATCGGTTGGCGCTCGGAAGCCCGTAGAGCCAAGTCGTAGTCCTGCGCGCCGTCGAATTCCGTTCGAAAGCCGCCCAGTTCATGAAACAGGCTACGACGCATGACAACCAGATGCCCAAGATACATGCATCCGTTCAGCAAGTGGGGAGACCAGGCAGGTTTGAAATGTGGACGTTGGAGCCGGCTGTTGGAGTCGATGAAATCCTCGTCCGTGTAGATGATGTCCGGCGAGCGGTCTTGCATCTGGGCGGCCACGAAATGCAGGGCCATGGGATCGAGCACGTCGTCGTGGTCCAAAAACGCGACGAACTCTCCGGTTGCCATGGCCGCCGCCGAATTCAGCGCTGCGGAGATTCCGCGCCTTGACGGGGAAGAATCCACACAGACGCGGGAATCACGAGCCTGCCAGTCAGTCAGCAGACCGCTGAACCAAGCCAGCCCCGACGCATCGTCACCGATACACAGTTGCCAATTCTCATAAGATTGCGCGAATACCGATTCCACAGCCTCCTTAATCCAACGCTCCTTGGTTCCGTGCGTGGTCAAGAGAATGCTGATTTTCGGATGATTTTTCCAGGACTTGTGTTCCGCGGTCTGTTCGCCCGGGCCGGGCAGGCGCCGTGCTGTTTCCCGGCTGAAGAGGCTGTAACGGCTTCTTTCCGTCCGAACCCAGCCGGGAAGATGCCGGCAAAGCTGGAGATAAGTTTTGTGTAGAGGCGAACGGAGGAGTTTCTGCCCCAATTTTACTCGGGCCAGCGATAACCGGTTCGCTACGGTATCACGAAGGGAATGAGGTTCAGTCTGTGTATATAGGCCGATGAGGTGTTGTGCAAACAGGAGAGGCAATCGAGACCGGAGGGGAGCGGAATCCAGGTAATCCCAGGCGCCAGGCGAAGGCCACCACGGGAGGTGTTGCAACTGGTCTCGCGCAGCCCGCACCTGCATCAATCCGGCGCGGACTCGATCAGTGTCTCCAGGGAGGAGAAGCGATGGGGAAGCCGCCGCGGTGCGATTGACCAATTCGACGAATTCCGATCGGAGCAAGCTCATCCGCAGACACCCCGGGGTTCACAGGTTTTCCTCCCGACAGTCATTCAATATACAGCAGCGGGGGTGACGCGATGGATGTAGACACAGAATGGCAGCCGAGTGAATGTGAGTAATTCCCTACTCTAAATGCCAGATCCTGCACGCTTGAATCTCGACTTTTGTTGTGTGACTTACCCTGCTGGTGTACTTTCGGCGCAGATATCGGAGAAATCGATCCAATGAAACAGCTCGCTATTTACGCGGTTCCGCTCGCAGCATAGGTGCGGCATCTGTGCGCTCAGGGTCCCAGCCGGGTCGTCGCCTGGGAGGGCCTGGTGAACGAGGCGCCCGGCGAAGTGGGCACCGCGATGTAGGCCCGGTGCCGGCCGGCATTGCGGCGCCCGAGACCGGCGGGCACGTGTTGGTGCTGACAGTTGCAGGCACGGTGCGGCCGCGGCGAGGAGCGTCCGGCGGTTGGTAAGCAGATCGATCAGTCCGTTTCGTGTAGTTCCGGAGTTGCTTTACCTGATCGAAGGGATTTCCCTGGGCTCTCGCCGGCGCGGCCAGAGCGGATCCGGCGGTACGGCCTACATTCATCCGTGTAGGAGGAAACGGTCAACCGAGCGGCGGGCCGGAAATAATTGCGGCCAATAGCCGGGAATCCACGCGAATCGCCGCGCTCAGTGACATACCGTGCGCTTCGAGCCAGGACTCGGAGGTCACCCAATGCTTTTTTCCGCCGCCGATCAGGTAGACCTTCTGGTCCTCAGCCGAAGCGCCAGAGCCGCACACGAGCCGCCCGTCGAGATCGGGCTCGGGCCCGGTCCAGCGGCGCGCGGCGAATAACGGAGCCGGACCGGAGAACGGCTTGACCGCATACAACACTAACTCTTCGGCGCGGCCGTTGGCGATGCGGCCTTCTTCTTCAGCCGCGCACGTTTCGCGCAACGATTCCAGGCTCCCGGCATCCAGGCGCTGTTCTGGTGGAATGCGCTCCATCTCCGATTCGAGGGCCGCGCTTTCAGTGAGGTCGACAGTGACAGTGAATCCGGCGGAACGAGCCAGGGCGCCCAAGGTCTCCGCCGTGAAATGGTAGAGGTGCCCCGTGGGAACTACGGCTGCCCAATTCTCACGTTGGGCAATCGCCATGTAGCTGGCAAAGTTTGGCGTGGTCATGTAAAGGACGCCACCCGGTTTCAGCAGACGGAATACCTCCAGCAAGGTTTCCTTCGGGTGAGGCAGGTGTTCGACCACCTCGATCATCGAGCACGCGTCAAAGAAACTGCCGGGCAGTCTGGTCTTACGCAGGTCACAAGCGGTTTGGATCGGCAGGCCCCACCGTTCGCGGCCGTATGCCGCGGCGAAGGGCGAACACTCGACGCCGTGGACATTCCACCCCCGGCTCTTGGCGAACTTCATGAAATGCCCCATGGCGCAACCGACAACGAGCAGGCGCGACGGCGCCACCAGCGTCTCGATGTGGTCCGCGAATCGCCCGTACAGATAGCGAATCCCCGGCTGAAGCTCGCCGTACTGCTCAATGGTCGAGAGATACGCCTCGCGATAGTAGGAATCGTCTTCGACGGCAAATTTGCGCGGATTCACGTACACCAGGCCGCAGCCGGTACAGCGAACGATGTTCATTTCCCACTTGGTAAACAGAAGGTCCGTGTGTGAGCCACGGCACAGGGCGCAATCAATGTGTTCCACGATGCCCGCTATTCGATCGGATCGCCGGTTGGAATCGCCGCCAGTTCGGCGGCTGAAATTTCCCGCACATCCTCTGGGAAACGATAGCCGTTCGCCGCTAACCATTTGGCATTCACGACCCATTGTTTCTTTCCGTTGCGCACGAGGTAGACCTTGCCATCTTCAGGCTCGTTGCCTGGCCGCCGCACGAGAAGTTTTTCAAATGGGGAGGTAGGCGGTTGAGTTGCCGCTGTCTCTTGCGGCGGCGGGGGCGGAGGACTTGAGCAACCGACGGCTAACAGGAGAGTGAACAACGCCGCGGCCGTGGCAGCCGTGAGCATGCGCCGGACTGTATGAGTTTGCATGGATCGTTTAGGGCCTTTCCAATTCGCTTTGCATATAGCGGAAAATGCGTTCCGCGGCACCGTCCCAGCCGGCGAACTGGCTGCTGATTTCGGCGGCGGCCTGTGCGGCAATCCTATTGCGCATTGCGGTGTCGCGCAACCCAGTCTCAATGCGGGCGGCAAGCGCACTGGGCGTCGGGTCGGCGAGCAGGCAGTTTTCCTCGTCGCGCAGCAGCCAGGCGGTATCGGGATTGCGGTTGGTAATCACCATTGCGCCGCACGCCATCAGTTCCAAGGGCAGATAAGAGGGATGCCTGGTCATCATGAGGGCGGTGCCTGCATCGCAGGCGCGGTAGAGCGCTCCCGTGCTGCGATAGTCGAGCAAGCCAAGATTTTCCACAACTCCCTGCAGCCCATAAGCCGCCGGGTCCCAAGCTTCGCCCGCGGCGAGGATTCGCACCTGCGACCGCATACGGTCTTTCAATTTACGCAGTGCCTCGGCAACAAGCTCGAAGCAATTCCGCGGATGGTGCGGCCTTGCATAGCAAAACAGCATATACGGCTCTCCGGATGCCTTGACGCGGCGGTTGCGCGCGTGAAACACCGAGGCGTCCACGCAGGGAGAGAAATACTCGCCGCGGCCTCCGGCAGACTCATAGCGCTTCAGAAGCGATGCGGTGTTGCAAAGCGCAGAGAAGCCGAACCGGTAGGTTGCTTCCACCAGCGCACTGGTGGAGCCGGCGGGGTAGAAGAGCGCTTCATCGTCCTGCATGAAATAGAACTTCTGGCGGGTCCGGCGGAACCCCAGCAGCGGATAGGCTGTTGTCCACAGAGTGCAAATCGAAGCGTCGCTTTCGGGCAACTCGTTGACCCGGTCGACGCCCCTCAGGGAATAGACGCGGCTGGCCGCCAACTGAGGAAATGCAGAGGCGATGAGGCTTCGCATGCGGCCCACGGGGACGTCTCCGAGAAAACAGAACCGCGACTCCACTTGGGCTTTCCTTTGGAAAGCGTCGGCGAATCGCAGGATCGTGTGAATTCCACCGTAGAAGGGATTCGCAAACTCCGGCAGAATCCAGTTGATCGTCCTCAATGGACCGCCAGACGAACGGCTTGTGAGCCGCTTCGACTCTTCAACGCTTTGCGCCGTAGTGTCGAACCATTGCACGAGCATGCGCGACTCGGCGGCATAGTCATGTGCCACCACCGTGGAACCGCTCGCCCCTGGACGGAAACCAACGCGCCCGTGCCGGCAGGTTAAGCCAGGGTTGAAATAGGGGTCGCCGTCCGGGAAAAGCGCGCGGAGCGCGGCGCGGCCGCGTTCGGTATCGCCGGGGAGGGGACGCGCCAGCGCGGGCTCTTCAGCGATCCAGAGGGTCGCGTAGGGGTTGTAGAGAATTCGCAGCGGCGTTTGCGTTGTGAGTTTCAGGCACAGGTGAACGTCGAGGCGGGGACAAGGCATCTCACCAGCGAGCCCGCCCAGCCGCTTCCATGTTTCACGCCTGATGGCCAGACAACCGCCGCTTACAGCCGACCAATTGCGATACCAGCCGGCTCCGCCGAACACTTCGTACACATGCTCGGGCTGTCCGGCATAAGGCGCTTCCACGTTCCCTTCGCGAGTGATCACCAGGCCGCAGTGCCGGATGACGCGCGTATCGGGATCCAGCAGGCGCGCGCCGACGATGCCAATCTCGCCGTGTTGCAGAGGAGCGCTGATTTCCAACAGCCAGGACGGGCCGGCCGGCGAGGCCTCGGCATCGAGCAGCACTAAAACATCACCGGAGGCCGCCGCTTCCAACGTCTCCACCTGTTCGGCCAAGCTAGCCCCGGCCTTCACGCTCACGGCGCGCAGGCGTTCATCGGGAGCCGACGATTCGGGAGCGGCGAAGAGGATTTCGAAATCGTTGTAGTCTGTCTTGCGGACCAGTTGGGCGGCCTTGGCGAGCGCGCCGTCACCGGTGGCGCCAACGAGCAGCACGCTCACCTTCTGTCCGGGGGATGCCGTCCAGCCGAGATGCAGGTCTCCGGACTGACCACGGCCGACCGTCACATCCAATCCGAGGGCATGGCAATGATCGGTAACGGCGCGAACCTGGCCATCGGCGGCGTAGGGTTTGGCGTCGAGGCCGCCGGAGGAGACCGAGGTGCCGATCTGCCGCCAGTGGTACAGAACTTTGGGAATGTGTGCGACTTTCCCGCCGAGGCGGATGACGCGCAGGAAGAGATCCCAGTCCTGGGCGCCGTCGGTATCTTTGCGCCATCCACCGGCCGCCCGGACATCGCTTGCGCGCATGGCGCAGAGATGAGTCAGGTAGTTGGCATTCCACATCAGCTCAGGCGACCACTGAGGCTTGAAGAGCGGCGAGATCCGCAGGGTTCCGCCGGCGCTGATCTGATCCTTATCCGAATACAGGAACGAGAGGCCTGGATCGCGGTTAAGGGCGCTGACGATTTCATAGAGCGCGAACGGCGCCAGCGTGTCGTCGTGATCGAGAAGGACGATGAACTCTCCGGAGGCGAGTTGGAGAGCGGCGTTGGAGCTGTCCGAAATACCGAGGTTGCGATCGAGTTCGAGCACGCGGATGCGCGGGTCCTTGGCGGACATCCCGGCCAGTTCGACCAGGTTCGGTGCGTCCTCGGCCTTGCCGGCCGATACACAGAGTTCCCAGTTTCCGTAGGTTTGGGCCTGAACCGAATGCACCATCTCTCGGAGAATGGCCAGCGGCGTCTTGTAGAGCGGAACGACGATGCTCAACAACGGCCTGTAGCCGAGGCACTCAGCGATGCATTGCTGAATCTGCAGATGATCAGCGGAGGGCTCGTGGGCGGCGGTCCATTCCTCATAGCTGGTTTCACCGATGGTTCGCTCATAAGCCGGAGCGGGACGATCGGAGGATGCCGGGAGCGGAACCACCTCTGGCCTGCTGGTCTGGGCGGGCCCGGGGGCAGGCGCCGGCTGTGCGGGCTGCTGATACTGCGAGAACGGTCCAGGACTGCTTTGAGCAAGTCCGCAACGAACCAGCAGTGCCGAGATCGCCGGATCGACATGCTTGCGGAACCATCCGTTCCTGGTGCGAATTTGTTTTAAGAAATCGCGATAGCGCAGCACCAGTTGCCAGCCGGGACTGGAACGGACGCTGAGAAGCTCACGTTCCATCTGCGCATGCGCTCCTAACATCTCCTCCAAGGCGCGTGCATTTTCGTTCGCGCTGACGATCCAGGGCTCAATGGCAATCCGCGCTTCGGCCGCTTCGTCAGCGTGCTGGGAGGATTTGATTTTCCACGCCTCGGCTTCGGCAACCTGACTGGCCAACGCAAGATCGCGATCATCAAGCGCCATGCGTAACCGGCCTGCCTGTTCGCTAAGCTGGTCCGCCTGGTTTGCCAACTCATCCCGGCCGGCCGTGACTGTCTCCAACTCCGCCATGGCCGATTGGGCTTGGGCGCCAAGGCGCTCCGCCAGTTCCCGCTCGCTGCCCAAGGCCAGCCGGGACGCATCCAGAGTAAGTTGGGTCTCCTGAAGGGCGGACCCGGTCTTCTCCAGCGCCGTGTGGGCCTCACGCAATTTCGCAGAGATACCCAGCCTTTCAGCCTCGATGCTGCCGTTGCGCTCGCGGAGCTCCATGATCTCGTTGTGACGATTCAGGAAGGCCACGCGGTCGACACGGAGGCGAATGGTTTCAGAAAGCAGCGTCAGCCCATCGGGCGTCCCGGGCGAGGGCGTGCGCTTGACCAGGAAGGCATGGGGGGCAATGAAGCTCGCGTCGTAGGCCAAATCCGGCCACAATCCTCTCTTAGCAAATGCCCGCAGCCAGTGGATGACCGGCTGGACATTGACGTGGGTGGCCTCTTCGAAATCGCTTGGTGTCGAAGAGAAGAGAATCCGGTCGCTTGCCGCGCATAGGTTATCGAGCGCGATTTCCCCTTCGGCGGCAGGCATGTGTTCCAAGACTTCAATGCAAGTAATCAGGTCGAACGGCCCGTCCTGAATTGGTTCGGTCAAGGAAGCCTGGCGGCAGCGTGTCCGCATGTCGGAGCGTACATGGGCAATGGCGAACTCCGAGATATCCACGCCCCAGGCATCGACACCACGATCGTTGAAGGACTCCACGAGGAATCCCCAGGCGCATCCGGCGTCGAATACCCGTTGCGGCCGAAAGCTGCGGATTAGTTCGCCGGCGATTCCACCGAAGAAGGAAAGCCAGTGAGGGTTTCTCTCATAAGGTATGGCGCCACAACCGTGACGGTAATAACTTTCGTCAAACAGTGTCGTTGTGTCCATTCACTGCTATGGGACCTGGCTCAGTTGAGAATGCGTGGCACCGACGAAGAGCAGTTTCGTGGCGGCCAGAGGCAGTTTGCGACACCTCTCATTCTAGATCAATAGCCACGCGATTTCGATTTGAGTTGATCGGAGAAGTCGTGGAAATTCTCCAGCGCCATCCGTTCCATCTCAACCTGAACCAACATGCGTTCGTCTTGCTCGCGAATGGCGGCGCGGGCGGCATCGGAGAGCTCTTCCACAGACACGCAGACGCTACCGGCAACCGGCCAGGTGCGCAGATAGTTTTGGACCTTTGGGTCGGGAGTAGCGAGAGCGACCGCGGGCACACCATAGGCGGCGGAAACAACAACGCCATGAAGACTCGTACCCACGAATAACGCGGCACCGGCGGCCACCGCGGTTACGTCTCGAATCGATGAATCCGCGCCCAGCAATACGGCGCGCGAGCCTAGCCGCTCCTGCAAGACAACCAGGCCGTCTATGTCATTCCAACCGCGGCACCGGCCGAAGGGCACAAGGACGATGCCGGCATCGAGGTAAGCGGCGAGGGAAGAGATCTGCTGCGCGAACCCCTGCAGATTAGGAAGCAGGTACCCGGCGTTGGCTTGCACGCAAATGTAGCGGCCCGAAAGGATAGGCGCCAGGTCCGGCAGGCCCAGAGGCATGTCCAACTCTTTCTTCGGCCACACCCGCGCGACGAGCGAAATGATGTCGGGCGCGAGGCGAACGGGCAGCGACGGCCATATCGTCTTGAGAATCTCCCACGTGCGGCCGTCCCGAACCGAAAGGAACGCGGCCTGTTCCAGAACGCGAGCCGAATCGCGTTGCGCGGTTGCACGGGCCATGCCAAGCGGCCAGCCACCGACCGAGTTATAGGCAACCTTCCAGTTGGCGGGAAGGTATGCGGGCTCAATCAGCCAGGGGAAGCGGCGGACATCGGACAAAAGGTTCTTTGCGTACTGCTCCGCATGCGCGGCGCCGGCGGTGGATTGAAGGCGGATGAGCTCGCCGGCGCTTTCGCTATCCAGCGAGGCAAGGAGGGTGCCAAACCAATTTTGCGAAAGGACCTCGCCACCGGCGACCAGAACCGTGGTTGCGTGGGAAGCGGCATCGTCCAGGACGGGGGCGCTCAATTGCACGGTCGGATCGGCGCCGAGACCGCTCATGTTGGAAGCCGTCGTGGAGCAGACCTCGATTTGAATCGGCCCGGCGCGCCGCCCGATCAAATGCTTTACGACGATGGGGTAGAGCAGGTCACCGTAGTTAAAGCGATCAAACGCTCCAAACAGGACGAGGCGCTGTTCCGCCGCGGCTTCAGGCACAATTCATGATATTGGCACCGGCCGGCTCCACGCAGGCCGGTGCCTGCCGAGCCTGATCGCGAAAGCTGGGCTTAGTAAAGTTGCGACCGCACCGTTTCGTTGTCCGGGAGCAGGCAACGGAACCCAACTTTGTTGCCACCCTTTGGGTAGGTGAGACGGAAAGAGATTCGCAGATGTTCGCGCGGATCGCTATCCCAAGATCCGCCGCGTACGACATGGGAGCGGCCTGTCGCGGGGCCTTTGGGATCGACCGGCGGGGCGGATGCGTAGTAGTCCTCGGCATACCAGTCCGACACCCATTCCCACACGTTGCCCGCCATATCAAAGAGTCCAAACTTGTTTGAATCGAAGCTACGCACGGGGGCGGTGTAGTCGTAGCGGTCATTTTCCTTCTTGCCGTGGAAGTTCGCTTTGTCGCGGCTGTTCTCGCTGTTGAGCGGATAGGTTTCGTTTTCCGCGCCGGCGCGCGCGGCATACTCCCATTCGGCTTCGGTTGGAAGCCGGCCACCTGCCCATTCACAATACGCTTCCGCTTCTTCCCAATTCATGCCGGTGACAGGGTGGTTCGTCAATTGCAGCTTTCGATCCCACAGCGGCGCCGTGGGCATCTTCAGTACCTTCTTGTCGGAGTCGACATACCGCTGGTAGGCCGAGATCTCCACCTCCGTCCTGCCGAGCCAAAATCCGGAAGAAATCTTCACCGTGTGCTGCGGACTTTCGGCGGGCGCGCAGCGAGGATCGCTGCCCACGCATCCCTGCTTGAAAGTTCCCGCGGGAATGTAGACGTACTCCTGGCGATCGATGCGGTTGGGGCGAAGCTGATCTTTATCGGGTCCCAATTTCACCCGTTCCGGAGCCTTCACGATGGCCTTGCGGAATTGAAACGCCTGGGTGGTCTTGGGGAGGAAAAACGGGGTCTGCGACTGATTCGATCCGCGGCCCACTTCCGACTGCACCGCTGAAAAAACTTCGACCGCGCTCAAACCCGGCCGGTCAATGGCGGCGGCCAGCGCCTTGGTAAAGGAGTCCGCTCCACGTCCACTTTGCGGCGGGGTCAGCGAATTGGGAGACGACGAGAAAGCATAGATGATCTCCTGGACGTCGATCACGTCGGGCATCGTCAGGCCCGCTCCAGTCGATTGGGCCAGCAGGCGCGGATCTTGCCGCAACGGATCGAGGACGAGCATCTTCAAGCCGGCGGACTTACTGTCGAGCGCCTGCTGCAGGCCGATCAGCGAACGCGCGCGCTGATTGATGGGAACAGAAGATGCGGGATCGAATTCCACGGGGAGGAGGTAGTTATCGTCGCCCGACTGCATGGCATGGCCGTTGTAGAAGATGAAGCAGACGTCGCCCGGTCCGACGCTGGAGAGGAACCGTGGTTCGATTTCCTTGAGCAGCCTAGCCAGCGTGAAATCGGACTCGATGCGAACCTCAAAGCCAGCGGACTTCAATGACTGTTCCAGAAGCGTGAGTCCCTGTTGGGGCGCCTCCGCTTTGGACAGCAGCTTATACTCGCCGTTCGCCAGTAGAAGCGCCAGGCGCTTGGCCGGGGCGCGAGTGCCCGCGGGCGCGGCCGGCGGTTGCTGTGCGATCGAGATTGAGGCAAGCGCCGCGAAAGCGGCGGCTGCAAGGGCCCTCATGGCCTTCAATTCTAACCCGTCTACGGTAGGTTGACGCGCCAACGCACTTGAATGAAAGTGATTGCCGAGGCTCCAGAGTTGCGAATTTCAATTCGTCCGGCGGGATTATTTTCAAACGGCGCCACGGAATACCTGGCCTCCGGGGGTGAGACATCCACAACCTGCGTGGGAACCACCGATGGGGGTCCTGTACCGGCCGCCGCCCCCGGCCCCGCGACCAGTCCGTCGCGGTTGACGACAATGGCCTCGCCTGGGCCGAGCGAACCGGTCCAGGTGAGCCGCCCGGAGGTTCTCCCGCCATAAAGGGCGGGCGGCGCGGGCGGACGCGTGACGGGAACTTGAGTAGCCACAGGCGCCGGGGTTTGCGACGGGACTTGCACGGGGGGGTGCGCGGGGACTTGCGACGTTTGCGTGCGGCTGGGCGCCACCACTGGTTCCGGTTTGGGTTGTGGGGGCGAGGCTGCGTCCACCACGAGTTCCACTTGCACTGTTGCCGGAACGGGCCCGGACGCGGCCGGCGCGATGCGTACATCGGCGGCGTAACGGCCCGGCGACGGCCACCGGCGCAGGGCAAGTTGGATGGTAGAGGGCGCGGTTCCAGCCTGCGGGGAAACTTTGAGCCACTCGCTCTCCGACCCGGAGACGCTTACGCGAAACGGCAGGCGGCTAGTGGAGGAGCCCACTTTGACGGTGACCGTTTGAAGAGGCATCCCGCGATTGCCGCGCCATTGGATCGTCGATTGGTCGACGAGGAGAGCAGCCCGCTGCGGTTCCACGGTAGAACCCGGCTTACCGTTTGCCGCAGGTGCTTCGACCTCGATCTCGATTGGGTAACGCTGTTCTTGCCCGCCCGCCTTTACCAGCACAGCGGCGGTATGGACACCGGGTGTGAATTGATCTTTGTGCACACGGATGGTGACATCGCCGGGGGCGGTCGCTTTTCGCACGGCGGGTTCGATGCCGGGCGTTTCCCCCTCGATGGCGACGTCAAGCTTGCCTCCATCTGTCTGCAGGCTGAGCGGCTTGCTCAAAATGAGCGCGGAGCCCGCGTCGAAGTGATAGCGCAATGGTGAGGTTGGAGCGACGAGTTGTATAGTGGGCGGCGGGGAGTTCGCGGGTCCTCGAAGACCCAGCCAGACCGCCAAAGACACCACGGCAACTCCTGCCAGCGCCATCCATGGCCAATGTTTGCGGATGGGCGATTCGGTGGCGAGGGGTTGGCGAATTTCCGCGGGACGCCAGGCTGGCTGCGGGACAGGCGGAGGCGGAGGCGGAGTCGGAGCCGGAGAACTAGTGAGGCCGGTTAAAATCTGGGTGGCCGTATCGGTCACGGGGACAGGAGGGGGCGGCGGGGGCGCCTCGGGCACCTCCACACGTGACTTGCTGGTGGCCGCAAACGCATCGCGCTCGCTCGCTTCGGTGGCAATGAGTTGGCGGAGAGTAGAAAGGTCGGGCGAAATCCCGAGTTCGGGCATGACCCGGTCCAAATACTCGATCGCCTCTTTGAACCGCCCGCGTTTGCGGAGCTGCTCTCCCTTTTCGAGTGCCTTGTGGACCAACCTCTCCCGGTCGCGCTGCACTTTGGCGCGGTTGATGTCATTTAGGGCGCGCGCCAATTCGGCGTCATCGGGCCAGTGGAGCAACCCCTTCTTCAGGACTTCCTTCGCCTTTTCAAACTTCTCCTGGCCAACCAGTTCCGAGGCTTGGTGTAAGAGGCCGCTCACATCGGCCTCCCGCGCGGCCGCCTTGATCCGCTGGCGTGCGGAGGCCAGAAGCGGCTCGGCTTGCAGATAAGCCGCCGGATAGCGCCGAGTCAACTCCTCAAGCAACTCCACGGCCTTGTCGGGTTGTTCGGCGTCGAGCGCCGCCCGGGCGGAGTCCAAAATCCGATCGATGCCGATGCGAGTCTGCGACTCCAACTGCTCGGCCTTGGCCTGATCGACAACCTGCTGCAATTCCGGCCGTGCGCCGTAATCGCGAGCAAGCCCTTCGGCGATCTGAATCGCCTCAGCGAATTCCTGAACCGCGAGCAATTGCCGGACCCGTTCCAATCCAGCGGCGACCTCGCCTTCGACCTGCCGCTCTTTCATCGACTCCTGCACGGAGGCCATCATGCCGCGGGCTTCCTCATTGGCCGGATCGGCCTGCGAAGCTTCGGAAGCAAAATTGAATGCGCCGCTATAGTTCTTCGAACCCAATGCCCGCCGTGCTTCGGCGAGCAAAGACTGCGACTTGAGGAATCGCTGCTGGATGGCGCGGGCGACCTCCAACCGGGAGCGAATCGCTCTGTCCTCAGGCGCCATTTGCTGCGCGGATTCGAGGCAGCCAATGGCCTCTTCGAAGTTTCGGGCCGAATACGCCTGATCGGCGCGCGCGACCAGGCTGGTGACCTCTTCGGAGGTTCTCTGCTTGCTCAGCTCAGCCTGGACACGCGACCGGACTTCGGCCAACTCAGGATGGTCGGCGTCCAATTCGAGCACGTGCCGCAGCAGCCGCTGCGCCTCTTGCGTCTGGCCTGTATTGAGCTTCGTCCGGGCGTCGGCAATTATCTGCGAAGCGCGCATCCTTTGCAGGTCGCGCTGCACGGGCTTGAGTTCGAACAGGATGTCTTCAAAGGTGGCGATCCGCTGGTTTCGCTGGCGGCACACGGCGCGCTTGAGAACGGCGGTCAAGCCAGGGGGACAATCGGGCCAATGGACTTCACGATCCGACAAATCGGAGGTTGTGATCCGGTACATCACATTGGCCGGATCGCCCGCGTCGAACGGATGCTCTCCACTGAGGAGTTCCCAGCCGATGACGCCCCAGGCCCAGATGTCGACGCGCTGATCGGCATTCAATCCTTCAAACTGCTCGGGCGCCATATAACGCACGGTGCCTACCAGCACGCCGGTCCTGGTATGCACGCTGGCGTTGCCTTGTGTGATGCGCGCGATGCCGAAATCCATCAACTTCACGGTGCCGTCGTTGAGCACCATGATGTTGGCCGGCTTCACGTCGCGATGAATGATGCCGTTTTGGTGCGCGCACTGCAACCCCTCGGCGGCCTGAATGAGGATGTCCAGCCGCTGTGCCATCGGAATGGTCCGGCCGTCGAACATCAATTGATCGAGGTCCTGCCCGTCCAGGAACTCCATGACAAGGTAGGGAATGCCCGCATGGTCGCCGAAGTCGTAAATGGTGGTGATGTTGCGATGCCGGAGGTTCCCCCCGGCGGCGGCTTCGTTACGGAACCGGATGAGCATTTCCGGCTGGTCGAACATCTCCAAAACCTTGATGGCTACGTAGCGGCTCATCGAGGGGTCGATGGCCTTGTAGACGCGCCCGAAGCCGCCCCGCCCAATTTCGGAAATGATCTCGTATTTGCCGATTCGCTTCATGAAAGGAGCCGCGGGCGAGAGGCCCAGGCACAGCCCTCACATTCCAACGCGCCGCCCGACGCGCTGGCACTGCTCAAGTCCATGCATTTGCTATACTTCACGAAAAGTATACGCTATACTCCGCGAAGACCACGAGGAAGTGGCACCGTTGCCTAGCCGCATATTACATTGGCGCCCCGGCGGATTGCTTTGGCCGTGCGAGTCTATTCGAAAAGAGGAACTACCCGCGATGAAATGGATCAATGTTCTGCTTAAGTTCGCTCCTGTCGTTACCGTCGCATGGACCATCGTGCCCGTTCACGCGCAGAGCGGAGCATTCCTGAATGCAGGCAATACGGAAGTGAACGGATTTGTGGGCACCAGTTTCGGCATCGACAAGGCGCGCGTGATGGGTGGCGGGAACATCTCCTACGCAGTTTCGAAACACCTGTTACCGTATGCGGAGTTCAGTTATTTCCCCGGCATAGGACGGCGGCAGGTAGGTACATTTCCCGGCACGGGGCGAACTTATACGGCCACCTATCAAATTCCGTTGGCCGATTTCCATGGCGGCGTTCATATCAGGCTGCCGATTCGCGAATCGAGGGTGGTGCCTTATGGCGTAGTGGGCGCGGGCATTATTCATTCGCTGGGACGGACGGTGGACGCCAGCTACGATCTGGGCGGATCCACGGTGAAGCAAACGCTCACGGCTCCGTCCCGTTCCGATTTCGCCGTCAATTTTGGCGGCGGCCTGCGCTTTTACGCCACACAGCGGTTTGGATTCCGGCTGGAAGCGAAAGCCTACAAGCCCACCGGCACCTTCAGCGATGTTTTCGCCAAATTCGAAGGTGGCGTCTTCTTTCAAATTCGCTGAGGCATTCGGCAGCGCGGGCTGATCGCGCATCGAGACGAACGTATCCGCGGCCGGGTGTTTCTCCACACTGGCGGAAGGCGTCACTGGTTGCGTTCGATGGGGTACTTTTCCGACTACGGCCCAAATTGTTAAACGGCGATATGTGGCGCGCGATTGCAGACGACCAGCCGCACGTTTGACCGCGATCGCGACCTGAGGCACTAAGGGGATTGGTTGACCAAGGGCGCGAGAGTTCCATTTTGGGGCGCTCAACGATGCGGTCCTTCAATGGCGGGGCGTTCCCCGCGAGATTCACCGTCAAACGTGGACGCGCGAGAGCTTTCCGGGAATGGTTCGCAGGAAATGGTTCATAGGAACTGGTTCGTTGGGTGCGCGCTAATTGCGCGCCAATTGCGCGCCTCTGGCTGATGCGCCACGGCGGGAGAGGTATCATACATTCAATTCAAGATTCGCCCAGCGATTCCGGTGGGCTGAGGCCGAATAACGGCTCGATGACGGCACAGGAGGAGGAGAGAATCGTGGATTCAAATTCTCGGAGCGCCTATAGACGCGGTTTGCTCAACCGGGGCTTCCGCGCAGCGATACTGGCCGCGCTTCTTTCCCCGGCGTGTCTGGCGCAAAATGTGATTGCGACCATTGCGGGCAGCGTGAAGACCTTGCCCGACGGTGTACTTTCTACTTCGACAGTTGCCATTGTCCCCGTCTCAGCCGCGATTGCCCCGAACTCCGATATTTACTTTACCGAGCAGGGCTCGCATTCGGTGCTCAGGCTGACCAAGGGAGGAGAGCTTCGAGTGATTGCCGGAACCGGCATCTCGGGCTATTCGGGCGATGGCGGTCCAGCGATAGCGGCGGCACTCGCCGCACCGGCCGGAGTCGCCGTGGATGCGGCGGGCAATCTCTATATTGCCGACAGCGAGAATCACCGGATCCGGCGGGTGAATGCACAAGGCATCATCCAGACGGTTGCAGGCACGGGGACCCTCGGCAGGGAAGGCGACGGAGGACCGGCCACAAGCGCACAACTGCGGTTTCCTTCGGGCATCGGCTTTGATGCGGCGGGCAACATGTTCATCGGCGACCGGGGAAACTTTCTCATCCGGAAGATCGACAAAGCGGGAATCATGTCCACCTACGCGGGCACGGGAAGCCGCACTCCGTCGGGAGACGGCGGCCCCGCACTGAGCGCGGGATTCGGTTTTCCCGAGTTTGTCGCGGTGGACCCGGCGGGCAATCTCTACGTTTCCGACAGTGCCGCCTATCGCGTCCGAAAGATTACGCCCAACGGAATTATCACGACCGTGGCGGGCACGGGCGTATTCGGATATTCCGGCGACGGGGGACCGGGCACAAGCGCGGCGATCACCATTCCACAAGGAATCGCCTGCGACAGCGCGGGGAATGTTTTCTTCGCGGATTGGCTCTCGCAACGCGTACGCCGCATTACTCCCGGCGGCCGGATCGACACCGTGGCGGGTACGGGACAATCCAACTTCTCCGGTGACGGTGGTCTTGCCACCGCGGCCGGACTGGCAGCCCCGGTGGGCGTGGCCATCGATCCGACAGGCGGATTCGTGATCGCCGATTCGGAGAACGCCCGCCTGCGCCGAGTCAATGCGCAGAACCTGATTTCGACGATCGCCGGATCGGGACAGGCAGCCGTGCCCAAAGACGGCGGTCTGGCCGTGGATGCGGGATTGAGCTTGCCGTTCGGTGTGGCCGTATCCAGCACGGGAATCATTTACGTTGCCGACCGCGGGAACAATCGTGTTCGCAGGATCGATACGACGGGTAAAATTACGACCGCCGCCGGCACGGGTGACATCGGCTATTCGGGCGATGGCGGACCGGGCCCGGCCGCGCGACTCGCCTATCCGGCGGGATTGGCCGTGGATTTCGGCGGTTCGCTATACATTGCCGACCGCTCGAATCACAGAATTCGCAAGGTGAATCCGCAGGGCGTGATTTCCACGTTTGCGGGGAACGGCGTTCCCGGTGCGGCTGGAGACGGCGGCCCCGCCGCCACCGCATCGCTGCTTTACCCGACGGACGTGGCGGTGGACGCTTCGGGGCGGGTCCTCATTGCCGACAGCGGCAACAACAGCATTCGCCGCGTGGATACGAACGGCATCATCTCGACAATTGCGGGCACCGGCCAGGCGGGCTACAGCGGCGATGGGGGACAGGCGGTGCAGGCACGCTTTTCCTCTCCCGCTGGCGTGGCGGTGGATCTTTACGGAAACATCATCGTTTCGGACAGCAACAACCGGCGCGTGCGGAAGATCATTTCCAGCGGCACCGTGACCACGATTGCGGGCACGGGTAGCGACGGACAGTCCGTGGATGGGACGCTTGCCGTGGCGGCATCCCTTACGGCGCCGATTGGCGTGGCAATCGACAACAACGGCAACGTTTTTATCGCCGACCGCCAGGACGTGAGGATCCGAAAGGTGAACTCCGCGGGAATCATTTCGACGGTCGCGGGCAACTCATACTCCGGATTCTCCGGCGATGGCGGAATCAGCACGCAGGCGCGCCTGGCGTTTCCAGAGGGAGTGGCCGTCGATGCCGCCGGCAATGTGTATCTAACAGACCGGAACAACAACCGACTTCGCGCCGTGCTTGCGAATCCGCCAACGTTTGTGGCTTCCCCAGGCGCAATTAGTTTCAGCGCCACGGCCTCCGGCGCGCCTACACCGGCGGCGCAGGTAACGGTGCTGCCGTTGACCGGATCGCAAACTCTCAATGCGGTGGGCTTGCCGATTCGCGCGGTGGCCCGCGACTCCTGGCTGAAAATCTTCACGGACTCGCAGGGCAACCTGCCGGTCAGCTTGCGGTTGTCCGTCGATCCCTCGTCACTTCCGGCGGGAAGGCACCAGACGAGCCTGATGTTGACTTCTCCCGCGACGCCCGCCACCCGCGAGGTGTCGGTCACGGTAGACGTGGCGCCCGCCGAGGCACCACGCATGAGCCTGAACACGCATCTCATCGCGATCAGTGTCACCGAGGGCTCGGAGGGACAGAGCGCGGAGATTGTGGTGAACAATACCGGCAGCGGGAGTCTGGAGTTTTCCGCCGCGCCTGAGGACGGTTCATCCGCCGCCTGGCTATCGATTGTCTCGGGCGCTGGAACGGCTACGCCCACCGTGCCCGGCAAAGTGAACTTCTTCGTGGACCCCAAGGCTCTCGCGCCCGGGGCTTATTCCAGCGAGATCCACGTGCGCAATGCCAGCGGTCAGGATGAAGCCGTTTCGATCAATCTGACCATCACCGCCGTCCAGAACCTGATCGTACTTTCGCAGTCGGGATTCAACTTCACTGCCGTCGCCGGCGGCGGAGCTCCACTGCCTCAAGTGCTGAGCCTTCTCAACACCGGCCGGGGCGAATTGCAGTGGACCGCCGAGGCGACGACACTGACGGGCGGAGGCTGGCTTTACATATCGCGGGTAAATGGCATTCTTCCAAAGGGCAGCGCCGATTCCCAGGCGCTCGACGTGGTTGTGAACAACGCCCAACTGGCGCAGGGCGAATACTACGGTCAGATCCTGTTTCGCTCGCCCAACGCGCAGAATTCCCCTCAAACCGTCTCAGTGGTGCTCTCCGTTCTCGCAGCCGGAACGAAACTTCCTCCCGAGATCCGGCCGAGCGGACTCATCTTCTCCGGAACCACTTCCTCGCCTCCTGGCTCGCAGAGTGTTTATATTTCCAACCTTGGTTCGGCACCCTTCAGTTATGCATCCGGCGCGTACACCACGAGCGGTATTCCCTGGCTGCAACACCTGCCGCTAAACGATTCGGTGGCGCCCAATCGTCCCGCGCGCATCGTTGTGCAGCCCGACTACCGGCTTCTCGACCCGGGGATACACCGGGGAACCATCACCTTCCAAAGCGCCGACGACGGCTCCACGCGGACGCTGAACGTGATCGCGGTAGTGGCGGATGGAGCGACAGCTCCGAAAGCCGGACTCCAGGCGGGCTCGTGCGCGCCCAGCCAGATGAAACTCCTGCTCACAGGCAGCCAGCAGAACATATCCGCGGCGGTGGGGCAGGCCGTGCCGCTGGAGGTGCAGATCATCGACAGCTGCGGCGACCCTGTGCTACCTTCGGCTCCCGGAATCTCCGTGCAACTGAGTTTGAGCAACAAAGATCAGGGCGGCCCACTTACTCACTCCGGTGGCGGCAAATGGACCCGCACGTATCAACCGCGCACGGTAAACGCCGCGCCCATTACGGCAACGATTACAGCGTTTGCCATCGGCGCCGGCGGCAAAGTGATTGCCGATCAAGCCGACATCAGCATCTCTGTCGCCAGCCGCGCACCCACACCCATTGTCGGCAGCGGCGGCGTACTGAACAGTGCCAGCTTTGAAGTGGACAAGCCGGTGGCTCCGGGAAGTCTGGTGACGTTCAAAGGGGAGCAGTTAGCCGCCCCCGGACCGGGACAGATCGGCGGCGGAGCCCCCTTGCCGACGCGCCTGAACGGGACGGAGGTGCGGCTGGCGGGCCGGCCTCTTCCCCTGCTCTACGCGGCATCGGGCCAGATCAATGCACAGTTGCCGTTCGACCTGCCGCCCGACACACAACATCATTTGGTCGTCTATCGCGATGCGGTGCTGTCCGTGCCCGAGGCCATAAGCGTCGCCGCGGCGAAGCCGGCGATCTTCGCCACCAATCAACAGGGCTTCGGGCAAGGGGCAATCGTCAATGGAATTACAAACGTCCTTGCCGATGCCTTCAATCCCGTGGGCGCGGGAGACGTGATCACAATCTATTGCACGGGCCTGGGCGTGGTCACCCCGGCCGTTCCAGAGGGTACCGTTCCCCCAGCCTTACCGCTCTCCACGACGGTCAATCCCGTCACCGTGTCGGTGGGAGGATTGGCGGCGCAGGTGCTGTTTGCCGGGTTAGCTCCCGGCATTACCGGACTCTATCAGGTGAACGCGATTGTGCCGGGGGGTGTCGCCCCGGGACAAGATGTCGAGGTCATTGTGAACGCTGCTGGCCAAGGTAGCTCGCCGGTGACGATTGCGGTGCGGTAGGGAAACTACTCCGCTACAACTTCACACGACTGGCTTGCCGTTGGCGATGCCACCTCCCAGACCGCAGTGCCGGTTTGCGCCGGAATGGGGACCTGTGCGAGGGGGCTGCGGTGGAGGCGATGGGCGTTCAGTCCTTCGGCTGAGCCATTTCTCCGCCGCCTATTTTTGCGCGGGGGCGGGGCGGGTTCTGTTCTCTGGCGAATCACTGCCCGGCGTATCACTACAGGGCTAGGCTTGGGAATCTCCTGAATTGCCGCGCGCGTGCAGTCGCGGAACAATCGCAATACATCCGTTTTACAGTGTGGCCAACGCCGTCTGGATGGCATGTGCCGCACGCAGGAGGCAGTATGCGATTGATGGCGATTCTGTTGGCGATTTCGGTGGCTGGGCCGGCGTGGGCTGGTGGGCCGGGGGCGGGTGAAGCGGCGGCGGGCGAAGCGGGGCCGGGCGGAGCGGGGGCGGGTGAACGGTGGGCGGGTGGGCTGGTGGCGGGCGAAGCGGCTGCGGCGACCGTGGGAGCGAGCGCGGCGTTGAGCCCGGCACTGATCAAGCGCCTTCGCGGGGCGGCTCCGCCGGAGCGGCCGGTTGCGCGGAGTCCGCCGCTTTGGAAAGCATCGCTGGTGGCCGTTGTGGTGGCGGCGGCGGCGGACGTTGCGACGTCATACGGGAAGCGCGAACTGAACCCGGCGTTACAGGGCGGCAATGGCCGGTTTGGTGGACGGGGAATTGCGATTAAGTCGCTGGTGACGGGTTCGGCGCTGGCGGGGCAGTGGTTCCTGGTGCGGAAGGCGCCGGAGTCGGGAACTTACGCGGCGGTGGCGAACTTTGGGATGGCGGGCGTGTTTACGGCTGCGGCGGTGCACAACAGCGGGAACAGGCGCGCTGCGCGGGCTGCTACGCTGGCTCAGTGAAGCTCCTCCTATTGCTTGCACTGGCCCTGGCGGCGGGCGCTCAATCGCGAAAAACGGTGACCGATGCCGAGGTGGCGCGAGTGCACCGTTCGGCCCTGCTGATCGACACGCATAACGACGTGACGACGGACACCCTGAAGGGCATCGACATATCCAAAGCGCGCTTGACGGGACACACCGATTTGGTCCGGCTGCGGAAGGGCGGGGTAGGGGCGGTGTTCTTCGCGGCGTATGTTTCGGGGACCTACGAAAAGACGAACCAGTCGGCGCACCGGGCGCTGGAGATGATCGACACGATCCGGCACGACATTGTCAAGGCTCATCCGCAGGATTTCGAGCTGGCCACGACGGCGGCCGACATTGAGCGAATTCACGCATCGGGGAAGATCGCGGCGTTGATCGGACTGGAAGGCGGGCATGCGATTGAGGATTCGCCGCGGCTATTGCGGCAGTTTTACGCTCTGGGCGTACGGTACATGACGCTGACGCACGCGAACACGAATTTGTGGGCGGGCAGTTCGGGTGATGCGTTGGGCAAGGAGAAGGGATTGTCGAAGCTTGGCCGGGAGTTCGTGGCCGAGATGAACCGGTTGGGGATGATGGTGGACATTTCGCACGTTTCGGACAAGACGTTTTTCGATGTGTTGGCGGTGAGCAAGGCGCCGCCGATGGCGTCGCACAGCTCGTGCCGGGCGTTGTCGGCGATTGCGCGCAACATGAGCGACGACATGATCTCGGCACTGGCGAAAAAGGGCGGAGTGGTGCAGATCAATTTTGGATGCGAGTTTATTTCACAGAATTCGGCCAATCATTCGCCGTGGCTGAAGACGGCGCCCAAGGGTGTAAAAGTTCCGCCGGCGAAGTTGGACGAGGTGGTGGCGCACATCGACCATGCCGTGAAGGTGGCGGGCATCGACCACGTGGGAATCGGCACGGATTTCGATGGGGTGGAGTGCGTACCGGTGGGGCTTGAGGACGTATCGAAATTTCCCGCGCTGACCCGGGCTCTGCTGGAGCGTGGCTACACGGGGGAGCAGGTGCGGAAGATCTACGGAGGAAATCTACTGAGAGTGATGCGGGCCGCCGAAGCGGCCGCGCAGAGGTGAGAGTGAGGGACAGGGAGGCCTGTCCCTCAAGATCAATTGGCGATGCGGAGAATTTCCGAAGCGACGCGGACGAAGGCCGCATTCAACTGGGAATTGTCCGGCGCGAAGACGAACATACCGTCGGTTTGCGTGGAAACGTACTCGGGGCTGGTGGGATCGTTGGACATGCGGAGCATGAGATCGGTATCCGGCTGGGAGTAGGGATCGGGATCGGTCGGATTGCCCAGCGCGATAATGTAGAACACGGGCTGCAGCCGCGTGTCGCCACGAATCCGAATGGCGGCGTTGTAGGTGGCATTCTTGAACGCCTTGGCGAGAGAGATCGGTTTGTCGGGGCGGATCTGGCCGTTGTAGTTGCCGCTGCCGAAGTCGTCTGTGCTGACCAGTCCGCGCATGGAATTGCCGTAGGTGTCGGCGGCAGGAATGTAGGCGATGTCGCGGCGGACATAGTTCGCGTTGGTCCCCATGCGGCAACCACTGATTCCCGTGATCATGCCGCCATCCGTGGCGGTTATGCTTGTCGCAAGCGGCTTGTAGAGTCCTGAGGTGGTACCGGTGTTCGAACCGGAGCCGCCCAGAAGGACGCCCGTCAGATTGGCTGGAGTCCACGACGGGTTGGGTGAGGCCTGCAGGTAAGTGGTCGAAGAGTTCGAAGCCTTGTACCAAGAGTGCGTGACGCTACCAACGGTAGTTGTACATGGGCTAGGTGGAATGTTGGTGTAGGAGGTGCCGGTGCCGCCCCAATCTTCACGTCCGGAGTCATTTCCAATCGGACGGGTTTGGGCGTTGCCGTCGAAGTATCCATACCGGTTGTCCTGTTTGCGTTTCACCGGGTAGGAGGCAGTTGCCGCGGTGGGAAGTCCGTCGGTGAACAGGAGGATGATATTGAGCACGCCCGGCTCGTTAATGGTCGAGATGTGGGTGTATGCTTCGGATACGGCGGTGGAGGTGTTGGTATATCCCGTACAGGTAATGGAGTCGATCTTGGTATTGATATTCGGCGTTGTGGTGAGGAAGTCCATGGTGTGCGGGAACGCCTGGAAGTAGCCGGTGCTGTAGGTGATCATGCCGATGCGATCGCGGCCGTTGGCGAAGAGGCCGACGAACTGCTTGGCGGCGTCCTTCATCGGCTGGCAGGAACCCGAGGTGGACATGGAGCCGGAGCGGTCGAGCACCATGATGATGTTGACGTCGCGGCGGGTGGCAGTGCCGTTGGCCTGCACTTTCGTGCGTGTGTAGCCGAAGACGCGCATGAAGTAGGTGGGCGCCATGACGCTGCCGGTAACGGCGACGGTGCGGCGGCGGTAGCCGGATTCGGAGACGTCCGGGGTGGGAATGGTGACCTGGGTTGCGCCGAGTTCGCCCTCGGGATAGTTGGCGTAGAAGTAGGCCGTCGCCTTGGCCTGTGCATTGCCGGCCTGTTCGCCAATCGTCAAGCCCTTATTCAGCGTGCGGGCGGCGGCGATGGCGCCGGCGTCGACGGCTGTTTGAAGGCGCGCCTTGATCGTGTAGAGTACTGCCGCATCGATGGCCAACCCCACTACGGGGATGACGAAAACGAGCATTAATGCGGTGACAATAATCGCCATGCCTTTGCGGCGAAGTTCTGTTGAGCGCAGTCGGCTTCCCATCGCGTTTGCCTACCTTTTCCGGGACGTGCCTCCCCAAAGGGATGCACTGAGCCCTGCATACAGTTTCAGCCTCGCGGGTTTCGGCGGGAATAGGTTTTAACCCTTATTCGGGAACCAAGACACGCCTAGCGGGTTACGCGGAACGACTTAGCGGGCGAGACGGCGTACCAGTTCCGCGAAACGATCGCACGCCGATCCGCGATCGGGCGGGAAAGGGGGTCAAGGCGCAATTGCGATGGTTGCGACGTTGGCTTGGCGTCCGGAGACGGAGAGCAGGATGGGCACGGCGTTGCCGGTCTGCGATGTGGCCGGGATGGTGGCATTGATCTGGTTCCAGCCCACGAAGCCGGGAGCGGCTGCGGCGTACTGAATTGTGGCGTTGGCATTCCCGGACAGGAGCGCCACGAGCGCGATGGCAGTGGCGGCGAAGGCCGACATGCTGGGTTCGAGCGGGGGACCGGGGACGCCGCGGCTAGTGGTGGTCGACGCGCGGGGCGATCTCTTTGGCGCGCAGTTCGCGGATGAGGCGGACCATGTTTTCGACGACCGCTTCGACGAAGCGGCGGCCTTTTTCCTGAGTGGCCGTTGTGGGGTCGCCGGAGGTGCCGGTGCGCGAGTAGCGGCTGAAGAATTCCTGAAAGAAGACGGGCGAGGGGGCCTGGAGGTCCCAATAAAAGAACTCGCTGCGGGTGGGGGGGAAGTCGGGCTCGGCGTGTTGCATTTGGACGAGGTCGCCACGGAGGTAGAGCA
This sequence comes from Acidobacteriota bacterium, assembly GCA_040007195.1. Classification (GTDB taxonomy): domain Bacteria; phylum Acidobacteriota; class Terriglobia; order Bryobacterales; family Bryobacteraceae; genus JAFLBB01. The sequence goes on from JBDTVQ010000020.1 coordinate 30,334, forward strand.
GGACGCTGGTTTCGAGTTCGCAGCCGTGGGCCATGCCGCCGGGGAAGGCCGATTCGCGCAGTTCGGTGAAGAGCGGCTTAGGCACGAGATTCCACCAGGGGATCATGGCGCAGATGGCGGTGGAGTGGTTGGTGATGTTGCGGGCGCAGATGTCGAGGAAGGGGACGTTGGAGCCGTGGCCGTTGACGAGCAGGATTTTGCGGAAGCCGTGATAGGCGAGGCTTTTGCCGATATCGGTGACGTACTTAATGAATGTGTCGCCTTCGACGGCGATGGTGCCGGGGAAATCGAGGTGGTGTTCGTTGAAGGCGTAGAAGACACTGGGAAGGAGGACGGCCTCGCGGGGCATGGCTTCAACAGCCTTGCGGGCGATTTCGGTGGCGCAGAGAACGTCCGTGCTCAAGGGCAGGTGGGGGCCGTGTTGTTCGATGGTGCCGACGGGGAGGACGGCGACGCGCTGCTCGGCGACGGCTTCGCGGATTTCGGGCCAGGTGAACTCTTCGTAGCGGAATTTGTTGGGCATGAGAAGAGATATCGTACAGCAAGTCTTCAGTCGCGGGGCAGGGCTTTGACTCCCGCAGAGTGCGATTCCCTCCATATGCGGTAATCGCACATGCGATGGAGCACACTATCTGCCGCGCAAAATGTCCAGAAAAAGTACTCCAACATGTGGGGACGCGCCGCAACCAGGTTACTCAGAGTGACGTTGTCCTGGTGCAGCTGGTTGGTATTGACGACGGCACCAGGACTTCCACCGAATCCTTTGCGAAACACCCTTTGCGGGACCTTGAGGAACGCCTTCAGGAACGGATCAGATGTTGAATCTCAGGAGCCGCGCGTCCATCCGGGCATCAGCAAGACGGCGTGCACGCGCCCGGTCTTCCGCTTCTTTCCATGGCTTTCCCGAGAGAACTAGCGGGAGGAACATTGCTATAAAAATGCCCACGAACATGGCTATAAAAATGGCGGTCGCTTGCATGAAGGCCTCCTAATAACACTTTACACGTTCCAGTGACACGTTCCAGCCACTTGGGCGACATCCCGGCGCTGGCCAGCCGAGAGATACAAGGGGCGCAGGTTGGGGGAAGGAGGGCAAAGCGATCACCGCGCGCGAGGAATCGGAGGGGTCCGAAATTGGGGCTAGGGCTGAGTTCCACCGTCCCGCACAAGGAAGACGTCGCGAACGACGGTGGTCAGTTCAATCGCCAACTGTCCGTCTTTCGACCATTCAAAATCAGTAACACGGCCTCCCTGGAAGTGAGTAAGTTGGCGGCGCGGCGTGCCATCGACCGGCTGGAGCCAGAGGTTGGCCACGCCTGCCTGCTCTTCTACATATCCGATGGCGGTATTGTCCGGACTCCATCGCAGCGGCGTCCAATTAAACTCTCCCGCCGGCTGAATGGGAATTGCTTTGGCGGCAGGTCCGCCGGTTCGCGGGTAGATGGCGATCTCTTGTGGCGGCGCCGTCGTGGCGCCGGCATTGCGGATGCGGTAGGCGGCGATCCATTGGTTGTCCCATGACACGGCCGGCGACAGGACTGCGTCGGCGATGAGCATTTGCTCGGCGCCACCGGCAGTTGGAATTTGATAAGCAGGTGACCAGCGGCCGGAATAGACGACCCACTTCCGATCCGGTGAACACTGGGGCTTACCTTCGGTGTTGTGCGCGAGCAGGCGGCGCGGGGTTCCGCCGGGCAAGGTGGCGAGCCACAATCCTTCGTTCGACGGGCCGGGCAACGTGTACACCACGTCTTGTGCACCACAAACCGCGAAGGAAGAGAATTCGATTCCGCTGCGAACCCTGGCCAGGCCGGTGCCGTCGGGTTTGATGGAAGAGAGCTCTCTCGGACCAAACAGGAGGCGTCCGCTTTCACTCCATCCGATGCCGCGAGCGCCGACGACGGGCGCCATGATTTGGCGCGGCTCGCCTGATCGGTCCGCGGTCAATACGCTAGATGCCTCAACGCGCATGACGCCGGCGAGCGAACGGCCATCGAAAGAGGCGCTCAACGTGAGGAAGCGATCGCCGGGGAGATTCAGGATGCCGGCCTCGCCGTCCGGGTAGGAGATGCGATACAGGCGCTCCGTGGAGAGGCGCGTGGCGCGGAGGCTGGCGGCGAGAGTATTGCCGTCGAGCCAGACCGGGAATCTTAGAAAATCCCACGTCTGGCCACCGACGGGCCGTTCGGTGCCGGTAACGGGATCGACTGCGATGAGGCGGGCACCATCGCGGTTGCGCGATCCGGCGACGATCACGCTGCCATCCGGAGACCAGGCGGGGTAATCGAGGTAATCAGGCAGCTTTCGGGAGGCGATCGGCTTTTGTCCACTGCCGTCCGCCTGGGCGATGACCAACTGGCTTTCGCCGGCTTCGCGGACGTAGGCGATTTGCTTGCCGTCTGGTGAGAACGTGACGGGCGAGTCGATTGGCTTGAGTATTTCGACGGCGCTGCCGAGCGTGAGCGGCATTCGATAGAGCGCCGAGACGCCGGCCTGGTTGCGAGCGGTGAAGTAGAGTGCCTTGCCGTCCCGGGTGAAGGTGAGCCCATAGTAGCGGCTGAAATTGCCCTGGGCGAGTGTTTTCTCTTCTCCCGTGGAGAGGTCGCGCAGGGTGAGGGTGTGCTGCTTATCGACGTCCCAGGCATAGACGAGCGACTTGCCGTCCGGGGAGAGGGCGGCGAGTTCCACATTACCGGGACTGACGGGGGTTGTGACGTCGGCTCGGGTGAAGGGGGGGACCAGCTTGGTGGTTCGCAGGTAGAAGGCGAAGGCCCCGACGGCGAGGACACCCAACAAGGCGAGTGCGGCGACGAGGAGGGTGCGCGAGAAGGGGAGCGAGAGCGGTCCGGCGGCGGTATGGGACGAACTGCCGGGGGACTCCGGGAGATCGTCGATGCGGGACTTCCGCTCGTTCCACCACTGATCGAGTTCCGCCGGGTAGGCGAAGACGGATGCGGACGATGTATGGCCGATGCGGTGAACAGGGAGGCCTTCGAGCTTTTCCCAACGCTGCACCGTGCGGGTGGTGCGCTTCAGGTAGCCGGCGATGCTTTTCCAGCCATCGAGTCGTTCCTGGGCGTCGGGAGCCACATGCCCTCCAGCAGAACCAAATTGTAGTACGAAATTCAACGACATCGAGGCATGACAACAAATTGCGCTTGTGGGAAGGCGGGGGCAGGCGCATGGTGGAGGACGATTCCGCAGAGCGCGGCGGGGCGCGGCGGGCAGTTGCCGGAGGAGCGTCCAAGACCGGCGCCTCTGACGGAATCGGTTTGGATCGGAGGAGGACGCGATGAATAGACAGAAGATGAGTGTGTGGCTGGCAGCGGCCGTGCTGCTGATGCCGCTAGGACTACCGGCTTCGAGTCTGCGGTATAGCGGACAAACCAGGACTGAGGGATATGCTGCCGGGGACACGGATCCCTTTTTTGAGGTGGATCCGGCGCTCAACAGCGACTTTTTGCTGCCGAATGCCACGGTAGGGCCCGACGCTACCCATATCTCGGCGATAACCGGGCATGTGAGCTTTGGCAGGCTGTCGAGCTATTCGCATGTGGGCGGGGCGGAAATTATCGCAACGCCGGACCTGGGTTACTTTGCGGGGCTGGGCGTGGCGTTCACGGACTCCGTGACGATTCACGGCGCCTCGACGGGATTCCTAAGCCTGGATATCTCCTTCGACGGGCAGATGACGAAGTCGAATGAGGCCGACAGCATTGCGCGGGCGAACCTGAACCTGATGACGTTCAGCAGCCTGGGACTGGTGACGAACTCCACGGGAATTGGGGTGAACTGGATTAACCAGACGGCGGCGGTTCTGGCGCCTCACAACGCCGACATCTTCTCGGACTTGTGGGCGGCGACCACGGTGACGCCCAACGGCGGAGGTTACCGGACGCAGGGGCAGGCGACCGTGCTGATTCCGTTTGTGGAAAGCAATTTCGATATTTCGTTTAGCCTGGGCACGGCGGTGTTCTGCCATATTGGGTGCGTGTCGACGAGCGATTTCGCGAACACCCTGCTGGTGGGCGGGGCGCGGATTCTGGATGCCTCGATGGTGGAGATTCCGGGGGCATTTTTGACAACGGGTTCGGGGCATGACTATGCGGCGGCAGTGAATGAGGGCGGTGGCGGTGGCGGTGGCAGCGGCGAGGTGCCGGAACCTGGTACGTGGATGATGGCCGTGGGCGGGATTGGGATGATCGTGTGGCGTAAGAATCGACGGCGCTAAGGGGGGGGCAGATGGGCGCGCTCGGGGGCTCTCGGGGGCTTCTGT
>JBDTVQ010000021.1:0-34455 GCA_040007195.1 Acidobacteriota bacterium
TCGCGGGCGATCACATAGCCGCTCGACTTTGCGAACTGCTTGATCGCTGCACGCTGGCGCGGGAATCCATCGCCGGATACCTGCCCTTTGCCGCTCACTCGGAGGTAGCTGAACGCTTTCACCATGAGTCCATATTGCGCTGTTTCAGGCGTAGAGTCAATACCAATTCTGTATATAATGTATTAGTATTGATTCTAAAGCACTTCTCATCGCATCTAGTTGTGGGAATAGGTGCGTTGTCGACAAGCCAAGTCTTGGCGATCTACTGCAGGTCTTTTTTCGGGAATCGTTTCTTTAGCCGATCCGGCTCTTGCCGTGAAACATCGACCTCGCCGAGACTTCCGAAGCACCGCCGGTGCCGCGCCCGCAGTATGTCAACGCGGTGCCGGCCGGACGCTTACTCCGCTATGAGCATTTGGCCTGCCGGAAAATCCTGAATAGCGCTCCGCTGCACAAAACGACCGGACTCAGATAAATCTGAGTGGCTCAATTGCTTGTAAATGAAGGAAAATCTATATGTGGAAAGATAAGACCCCGCATGCCGTCTTCACTCTTGCAGTACCTCTTTCGGATTTCCATACCGATCGCGCTAAGCCACTCGCTTGTGGCCGGGACCATCCACCTGATGGAAGGTTTCGAAAGCGATGAACCAGTGGGCGGGTACTCCCTTCAAATCGTCAACGATCCAAATGCCTCGACTATCCAGACCATAAGCGAATTCGGCGCATACACCGGGATAACCCCATTTGTAGCGAAGTTGTCAGCTCTGAATATACCCGCCGGAAATGTCATCACCTCGGCCATTTTGGTACTTCACACAGAGGTTTCAAATTCAGGCTTGTTTTTTCCACTCGTTAGTGTCGAACCCGTGCAGTCCGATTGCGCGGGTACTCCCTGCCCGTTCTCACCTGCCGCCGCGTATTGGGATTTTGATTTGGCCGGCGCACTCTTCCGCCTCGACACTTTTTCGATACCCGGAGGACCCACGCTCCTCGACGGAAATATCGCGTTCGCTATGGGTACTACTGATCGAACCTTGGATCTTAAACTGCTAGGGTTCGCGCCCGCTCTCTTGGCCAATGGACAGTTTACGATAAGCGGGGTTGTCGGCTACCAGGCGCCTCCCCTTTATTCGCCGAGTGTTTTTCCTTATAACTTCTATATCGGCGTCCCAGGCTTTAACGCGAAATCCGGGTTTGACGTACAGGCGTACTCCGGGCAAACGCAAATTTATACCGACCTGACGGTCACGTATGCTGTCCCAGAACCATGTTCGTTCTTCTTGCTGGCTTCCGGTTTTTGTGTGCTCGCACTCAAGAAAATCGTCTTGCGGACCGGCGGGTAGCGCCCGGACGACGGCCCGCCCTGATGGCCTTTTTGGCCGGCTCCGGTGAGTGTCGCCGCCCTCAGTGGCGCACGCGCCCCACCCGCCCCCGCTTCGGCGGGGGATTTTTCATATTGGTGCCACTTGGCATCGCCGCAGCGGTCGGTATCCTTGCTGCCAGCGACAGCGTTACTGACTTTATTCTGGTTCGCTAAGGCGCGGCGACGCCCCGCTTGTCTTCGGCCCTCAATTCGCATCGCTCTCATCCAGGACATCAAGATCGTAGTGTTCCAGGATGATTGTGCGTCGAATCAGGTCCACGTGGTCCTCGGTCTCTTCTGACCGCTCCACGCACGACGGGCAGCAGAGGAGGTGCTCCTCCAACGTGGCCAGTTCCTCTTCCCGTGTGACCATGCCTAGGTAATAGCGCTCAAGGTCGTGGTCAGAGATGTGTCCGGTGTTCATGGCGGTTTAGTGCAGCCGAGGGTGGATTCCTCTCGGTCAATTGTTGCGAGAGCATGCATCAGTCAAATCCAGGCCTTGCCTTGTGGATGGCCCACCTTGCAGCGCTGGCCTCGACGGCGGAGTTCAAGATATTCAGAGAGTTGCATTGGTGCGCCGCCGCTTTCGACCAATTGCTTGTGCGCCGCCTTGCGGTACTCAGCGAACATCCGCATCGTCACGCGTCGCTCCATTTGGCACGCCTCGATATCAATCAACAACTCTATCTCCCATCGTTGAAATACAGTTCTGTTTAGGTTGTTGCTGATGAAGGACCCCATCAGCCGGTGGAAACGGCTCGCCATCGCCGCGCCGTCCACCGAGTAGGTCGGTTGCAATCATTTACTATGCTGCTATTTCGATACAGAACGACAAGCTCGCGCAATTTGTTACGAAAACAGAACAGTGAATTTGGCAAACTCCTTGCGGGCTGGCGCCCATCGTGACACGCTCATAAGGCATCGCGACGAAGGTGGGCTAAAAGTCCTGTTGAAGATTGCAATTCGGCTTGTTCTGCTCTCTTCCTCAGCCAGAAATACGTCCGCCACCACATCGACTTCGGCTTGTCAGGGAAGGGCTCAATCAGCGATGCACTCCCGCCCAGTCGGATGCGAAGCTTTTGGGTCTTGGACAAGGCACGGTCCCACCGGCGCTCAGCGCAGCTTTCGTAGGTGAGCCCGTAGCATTTCCGACATCCGAAGTAGCGTCCCCCTGTGGGCGCGTATAGTCTCGCGACTCGCCTGCCACAGTGAGCCAGTGGGCATCGGAACCAAAACCGACGCCCGCCGAAATTGGGCTCCGTCGTGGTCAGCCGTATCGGGTACTCGATGGCTTCGCCGGTTTCCTTCAAGGTGTAGCTGAGGGTGAGACTGTCGTAGTCGGTCGAATAGCCCACTCTGTTCGTGATCTGCCCTCCGCGACTCCATTGCCAAGAACCACACTGCGGGCCTCGGCCAATCACACCGTGCCGCGTCAGCCGAAACAGATCCAAGCATAGACACGCTTCAGCCGTCGCGGCCTTACAGTGCATTCGCCATCGCGTACTGCCCGATCCTCCCATTTTGGCACCTCCTGATTTATCGAAATCAATTGGGAACTTGCTGCGCCCCCTTTGTCGTGATTCATGCCGCGCCGCCTTCCGAGCCGGAACGAAAGCTCCTACAGCTGGCGTTTGTCAGCCGCTTCCAGCGCTCAACTTCGTCGCGCGCATCTTGATCGGTGATCCTCGCCACCATCTCGGTCTCATCCGGCGTCCACACCTCGCCCCGGCTGCCGATACCTTTCCCGACCACAGTGCGCGCGTCGGCCTCGTCCGCCACGAGGAAGAACCGCTGCCCGCAGCGCCAGAGTTCGACGGCTTGGCCCTTGAGGGACGCTGGCCCGGAACCGGTGCTGGCGGTATCCTCGATCATGATCTGAGCCTCCTCGCTCAGTGCCTCCACATAGCGCTCGATGTCCATCCGGATACCTTTCTCACTGGTAACACGGTAACGGGTAACACCTTGTTTTTTCATCATGTTGGCTGTTACCCTGTTACCGCTTCAAATACACCTTTCCGTCCTGCACGTCGATGTGGTCGGCCCGCAGTAGATTCGTCATGGTGCGGTTGAACATTTCGCAGCTTCCACAGACCTTGGAGAGGGTTTGCTGCATGTACCTCTTGCTGGCTCCGTCATGCTGACCAATCCACGCAAGGAACTTTGCTTCCATCTCGCCGACCGCGCGGCCAACGGACGCGTGTTGAACATCAACCAACGTCCGAGCGCATTCACTGGCATAGACCCCCACCGCAATCGCGGCCTTCAGTTGCTCTATCGTGATCTCGGGGAGGGTGCCCTCTAGTGCCGCATAGACTATGGCGAGCTTTCGCACATAGACGTGGATTCGCTTCACGGATGCGCCGAATAGTCCGTTCCGTTCCCGTCGTTCCCAATCATCGTAGAACCGCTCCCAAAGCCGCTCTGCCCTGGCTGAGAACCTCACCGCCGTCGGGTGGATGCACGATAGTTCTCGAATCGCCTCCCGCACCTTCTGGAGGTCTGTGCCGCCAGGCTCCACCGGATTGGGAATCGGTGCCTTCCTTGTTCCGGTAAGGTATGCGAACCGGTTTCCGAATCCGCCGTAAAAATCATCAGGACGAGCGTTCTTCCAAAACCACTCCGCTGTTGTTCCGGCGATGATGCTAAGCGTGGGCATGTTGATCAACACTTTGTTGTGGCGATACTTCAACTCCCACGCGTCAGGGCAGTCGAATGCTTCAGTAAAGAACTCTAGAATCGTCGCCCCCTCCCACCGTCCCCGAGCGAGTAGACTCGTGAACTCCTCAAAGGCGAATAGTGCCACTGCTGGCTCGCCGTCTTCACGCTTGAGCGCGTCGGCAATGCCTTCCGTGCTCCCCGATGCTTGGATGATCTTCACGGTGTTTGGAATCAACTGAAGGTTGATCGGCCTTCTCTGTGCCGTGGTCTTCTTGTCGCCCGTGGAACCGAAGTAGCAAAGGTAGGTGTTGGGGTAGACCAACTCTCCAGCAAACATCCGCACACGCCGTCCTAGAGCAACACCACACGCACTCCACAGCGCCGCGAAGTGTGCAACGTCGGACGCCTCGGTCGTCCCGGCCATCGCATCGCGATAGTGTGCGAACGCCCCGCGCCATGCGCTCTCAGGGAAGTTTGGCAGTTGTGTGCCGTCCTCGATCAGGGCCTCTGGTTCCATTTCTGACAGGCGGCTCATATCGGCGAAAGCAGCCTCAGTCAACGCGTGGGCCTTATTCATGCCGCCTCCGCTCGCCTGCAATCTGCCAGAGCGATTGTCGCCACGATAACCGCCGCCGTCCGCTCCGCGTGCTCGCGGTCCTCACGTCCGCCTTGCTCGTGGGTGGCAGCACTCACGTCCCCTCGGAATGCGGCGATCAGTTCCGCGTCGGTCATGGTTTGAATTCGGTAGAGCGCTGAGGCCGCCGCTGCGAGTACCGCGTCCTCGCCGGTCGCGTCCGCCTCTTGCTTGATTAGCTCAAGTGCCCTTGCTCGCCCATGCGCCCAGTCACTCACGCGCTGCGCCAGGGCTTCCGCCGCCGCCCGCCGCCGAGCCCAGTCGCGTCGCTGGTCCGCCGTCCAGGTTTGCCGCTCGAATTCCGGCCATAGCCCGCGCGCACGAAGCGCCGCGATAACTGCATCCTGTGAGCATCCGGCGAAGCAGTGGACCAGCAAGCGACCGTCCGGCGTATCAGTTATCGACAGTGAGGGCGTATTGTCCTCATGAGCCACGCAGCAAGCCACATAGCCGCGCCCCCGCTTTCGGCCGCCGAGAGACAGGGCAATTTCGCGGGCCTTCATTGAGCCTCGCGACGCCAGCCGCCGGGCAGGGTGTGCCCGCCGTCCGCGATGAACGCATTGAGAGTTTCCGGCGCTACGCGGATTTGGCGGCCCAGGCGAACGGGCTTTAGAACAGCGCGGCGGATGAGGTCAGCAACTCGGCTCGGGCGAACACCGAGAATCTCGGCAACCTCCCGCACCGTCATGAGTTTTGAGGTGTTTGTGGGTGACATCTGCGAGTATGATGCAAGCTCACCCAAACTGAAAAAAGAGGAAAGAATCCTCAGAAAAACTGGAGATTAGTTTCCGGTATTTTTTCTCGGGCGGCCGATTTGATCGCGACGGAGCTTTATTCCGAGTCGCGCTGACACCCGCTTGAGGACTTTGCGGACGGTGCTCCCTGGATCTTCCTTCTTCGGGCGCGCACTCCCCGACAATGTTGCGACAGGAACTCGCTCACACTGAAACCGGATAAACAGTTCAAGCTCCTGCTTGGAAAATCCCGCGCGCTTTCTGCCGCGCGGTTTTCGTCGTGCCCTTGATTCGCATGTGTCGAGCTGATCGTCCACCCAGGTTTCGAGTGAGATCATAATTCGCCGCTTGGCCTTGGCCCGAGATTCGTGCCCGACCGAATACCTCAGATCCGACTTCACCGCCGAAACCAAATTTTGACGCCGCACTGACTCAGCGTCGGGCAGCCTGCCAGGTATCAGGTCGCCCAACTTGCGCCAGTTGGCCCGCTGCCCAACAGTCATGACGTAGGGTGGCAACTCCGGCGAATCGAAGTCCAAGGCGAAAATGTTGGAGGTTATGTTCCTGTCCGCGTGCTCTGACAGAAATTCAGGAAGGGCTCCACAATAAAGCACCCAGATTGGCACGCACCCATCCCGGTCAACCAAATTGGCTTCGATTGCCCATTGCTCGATGTCCGACAATTCCGCCGTTTGAGCGCTGCGTGGAGCTACCTTGCTCCTGAGAATTCCGAACAACCAGAAGGAGTGCAAATCGTACACGGTCGGCCAGTCATCTGGCCACGGGTCGGGGTAAAGGGGCTTGGCAGCAGTGTGACCGGAGTGTGACAGCTCCCCAAGTTTCGCCATACCTCCGAGTGTCTCAGAGTAGGAGCATAATCTCGATAGCCCCTATTTTCAATCACTGAGCAAATGTCAGGTTTTATCAGGTTGCTGGTGGTCGGACTTAAAATCCGTTTTCTCGTAAGAGGAGTGCGGGTTCAAGTCCCGCCCCGGGCACCAGTCGGCATTTGTTGAATCGCGCACAACGGAACCTGCGCCCTATCGGGCTTGGTCCTGTGCGCTCCGTTCTCTCCCACGCACAACGCCGGCCGCGCCGCAGATTCATCGGCTCGGCCGGTGTTATGAGTTTCGTAGCGTGTGCCTAGAGCGTATTCGCCAGGGCCTGGCCGACGATGGCGCCGATGGAACCGATGTTGGCGGGGGCAACGCGGATTTCCAAGGTGGACTGTTTGCCGAACTGAGTCACGACGACCTGGTAGATCCATTCCGGCTGGCCGAGCGGGAAGCGGAAGCCGATGGTCTGAATGTGGGGGATGGCCGCGGCAGCGCCCTTCTCGATCGCGCCGGCGGTCTCGCGCAGGATTTCGCGCTGGGGAACGTTGTTCCATACCTGCTCCGCGCTCACCTTCACGTTGCTCGCTTCGGGCAGCGCCCTGACGCCGGCCGCCGCCGCATTCAACTTCGCCGCCATAGAACTGTCGACAATGACGCGATCGTAGATGGTGATGGTCTTGTTGACGACCGGAACCTTGTAGGTGATGCGCAGGCGCGGGTTGTTGAGCAGGTTTTGAATTGCGGACTCGAGCGCGCGCCGCACGCTCGCGTTGTCTGCGGACTGCATCTGGCGTTTCAGTTCGCGCAAGCGCGCTTTGTGCGGTTCGGCCTGCGCATTGGCATATTTCAGTGCGGCGCTCTTGCCGGGGGCTTCCACGGAGCCGAAGAGCGTTTTCGTCTTTGGCCACTTGGCATTCAGTTGTTTGGGAATCTGCTGGTCAATCTCACTCACGATCGCGTCCACAACGGGCGGGACCGCCGTACGCATGCCACGCAGGCTCAATTCGAACTCGTAATCCTTCGTCGCCTTTTGATAGGACGACAGCGCATTGTCGATTTCCTGCTGCGCCTTCTGCGATTCCTTTGTGATCTCGCCTTCGAGATCCGGTTGCAGTGCCGCGGGAACCGACATGTTGCCGAAGACCGTCGGAGTGCCGCTCAGTTTTTGCACGCCGCCGGTGATTGCCATGCTGAACTTCGGGGCCGTCAGATTGCCGGTCACGGCGAGGCCGAACGGGGAAACTTTGCCCACGCCGTCCATGCCGAGGCCGGCGAAATCGATCAACCCGGAGAGCTGCATGTAGCGGTTGGCCGGATCGGCGGCGGGGATTTCCATCTCTGCCGCCACCTGGCCGCGCGAGGTGAGCGGCCCCATATTGGCGCCCGTCTCGGTTAAGGCATGCAGGAACAGGCCGGCTTTGTCGATGCGCAACCTACCGTCGACGCGCAAGATGTTGCCGACGTCGAATCCGACCATCTTGCCGAACTCACTTGCACCCACCTTGTAAGAGCCCTCCATGTACAAGCGGCTCTCGCTCACATCGGAGCTGGCCAGCGCGGCGACCTTCAGCTCCTGATCGTGCGAGAGCAGGAGGCCCATTCCGAGATCGGAGGCCGGATCGTAGATGCCGCTGATGTAGGCCAACTGCCGGTCGTTGACGATTTCGACGGCCGCGGTCGCCTTGCCCAACGGCACGGTCAGGTTCATCAGGTCGCCCAGGCCGCTTACTTTTAGAAAGTCGAGCGAGAAAGCGAACCGGCCGTTCGCGCCCGCCTGCACTACCGGGCCGAACCCGATGCCCATCGGATCAATCGCCAGCTCGCCGGTCGCCAAAGGATCGAGATTGGTCACCACATGGCCGGTGACCTCGACCGGCAGTTCGAATAAGGGGAACGTTCCGGTCTGGATGCGGTGTCCGTAAAACTCTCGCGCCTTATCTTCAATACCCCAGGTCACCAACGGCCGGAACGGAAACATAGCCTGATAGGAGTTGCCCGATCCAATCAGGACGCCGTTCATGTCGTCGGAATCCTCTCCGTCCTGTTTGCCGGTGCCTTCGGAGGGTTGGCTTCCTTCGGCTTCGCCGTCTTTCTTCTTTTTGCTGTTCGGCGTCGTGATCGCGCCCGCGAAGTAGAACATCGGATCGAGCGGGTCGATCAGGATACGCGCCGCGGCGCCCGCCGGGAACGAGATCTCGAACGAAGTGTCCGGCTCATCTTCCAAGTTATCCGGGGGCGGAGTGCCGAAATGCATCGTCAGGCCGGCGTCGAACTTGAAAAAGATGTAGCCACGATCGTCGATGAGCGGCACACCTAAATCTTTCAGGTTCGCGCCGAGGTCGTATCCGACTTCGGCCATCACCGGCTCGTCGATGGAAACCGCCTCCTCGCTCAACGGTGTGGGTACGTAGGCTTTTCCCCGAACGGTTTGTACCTGCTGCGTACCGGGCGCATAGCCGAACCATAGTTCCGACTTCGCGAACGTAATCTTGCCCTGTGGCGTTACGAGCGAGGCGTCTCCCTGATACAGAATTCCGTCGGGCATTTGAGCGGCGCCACTGGCTTGCAGCTCGAACTGGATTGCCGCCGCGCCGGCCGAGGCCACGGGGATTACAAGCGGCTCCTGGGCCGCCGCCTGCCATAACATTGCCGCCAATAGACACACGTATCCTGATCTCATGGGAGTTCCCTCTAGCTGAATTTGGGATTGAAGCCGGACCGCCGCCACCGATTCGCAACCAAGACGATGTACATCGTCTCTCCCCGTGCGTGTGTGGGACTCACTCTGCCTTCACCTAGAACAGCGTGAAGGAATCTTAAATATTGTAATTAATAAACGTTAATATATTGGCGCTTTACGGGACACACCGTAAGTTTTCGGCTGGAGAGACGCACCGATTGCGCCAGGGCTCATCGGTCGCGGTCGCGCGTCAAGGCTTTGATGTCCACGGTGTGGCGGCTGGCGGCACCAATCCTTTCGCGAATTTCCGCGGCGCGAGTTTCGGCGGTTTCGGCGTTGCGCTTCTCGCCTTTTTGACGCAGCACGCGAGCGTATTCGTCCAGCGCCGCTTGCTGTAGCGGTTCCATATAGGCCGGCACAATCGCCAGGGCCTTCTCTATCGCAACGAGAGCATCGGGAGTGCGGTTCAAGGAACGATAGACCAACGATTCGGCGATGAGGACACGGCCGAGAACCATGTGGTCGCGGCCGAATCGCTTTTCGCCGATGAGACGGGCGCGCTGGATGCATGCAAGCGCAGATTCGGGTTGCCCGGTTCGCACCAGGACGGGCGCTAAGGTAACGAGCACATGCATGATCCGTTCGTCGTCCGCGGAGCCGTACTGCTCCATTAGCGCAACGCTCGTGCGCAGGAATGACTCCGCTTCCCGGTGCTTGCCGCGAAGTTGGTACACCGTGGCGAGATCGTGGAGCGTGTGCGCCCGTTCCAGCGGGTACAGGTCGAGGAGTTCCTGGCGCCGTTGTAGCGTCCGTTCGGCGAGCTTTTGCGCCCGGTTCAGTTGTTGGGTTTCGGTATAGACCGTTACCAGACTGTTGGCGGCCCATAGGGGGCCAGGGTGTCGAACGCCGGGCAGACGATCCCAGAGAGCGAGGCTGCGTTCGAGGTGGCGTGTACCTTCGGCGAAGCGGCCCAAACCCAGGTAAAGAGAGCCGGCCTTGGTGAGTGCCTCGGCGAATTCCAAGTCCGGGAGCCCGAGCCGCTCGGTGCCTTTTACAAAGGCGGTGAGGGACTTCTCGGCGTCTTCGAATTGGCCCGCATCGTAGAGAGTGCGCGAGCGGGCAAACTGGTCGCGCCATGGGCTCTCGTCCGCTTCGGTTGCGTGGCTAGCCGTGAAGCCGCCCAAGAGGAGGAGAACAGCCGTGGCTGCTGAGGTGCGCGTTGTAAATGGCATGGACATGGGCGTGATCGTGCCATGGAGTGCGGCCAGCTTCCATGCACGGACAATCATTTGGCGGCGAACCGAAGGTTACCGTGGAACTTACAGATTTAGAATGAGTTACGTTAGAAAGTCATCCGATCCAAATTTTGCTCCCGGGAGCGGCTGATGCTAGACTTGCGACACCATGACCGCCCACGGTCCTACTTGGCGCGTGGCGCGCTTCGGAGCGTTCGAAGTGCACCGGGAATCGGGTGAGCTGCGCAAACGGGGCCTGCGCATCAAAGTGCAGGAGCAGCCGTTTCGAATCCTGGTTGTGTTGCTGGAGCGCCGCGGCGAAATTGTCACGCGCGAGGAACTGCAGCAGACGCTGTGGCCCGAAGGCACGTTTGTTGATTTCGAGCACAGTTTGAATGCGGCAATCGGGAAGCTCCGGCAGGCGCTGAGCGACTCGGCCGGCACGCCCAGGTTTGTGGAAACGGTTGCGCGGAGGGGCTATCGTTTCAGTGGCCCGGTCGAGTTCATGGACCAGCCATTGGTGGCGCCAATCGAGCCAACGCTGGTCGAGCCTGCGGCGGCGCGGAGTAGCGCCACTCAGCGATGGGTTGTGGGCGCAGTGGCCGTGGCGGGGCTGGCGGCACTCACCGGTGCGTGGATCGGGAAGCGGGCGGAGCCTTCACCCGAACAAGCCGCCGTCCCGCTGACAAGTTATCTCGGGTACGAATGGCATCCGGCATTTTCGCCGGATGGCAGCCAGGTGGCATTTACGTGGAATGGTCCGGCGGAGGATAACACGGATATTTATGTGAAGGCGGTGGGTTCCGGGGAGCCTTTGCGGCTGACGACCGATCCTGGAGTGGATGATGTGCCTGCGTGGTCGCCGGACGGAAATTGGATTGCCTTTGTACGGAGGCATCCGACAGCTCCACAGGGGGACGTGTATGTCATCCCCGCGCTCGGTGGCGTGGAGCGCAAAGTTGGAAAGACGACTTTCACGGATCTATTGACCGGGCCGACTCTCGCATGGACCCGCGACGGCAAATGGCTTGCTGTCCGCAACGATCGCGATTCCATGAAGACCTCCGGGTTGCACCTTATTTCCGTGGACACGGGGGAGTCGAAGTTGATGCTGGGTTCCGCCGCGGCGAAGCGGCTGGACTATGGCGCAACGTTTTCCTTGGACGGTACGAAGCTCGCGTTTTGCCGGGACGGCAACGTCTACGTGGCCGACCTCGACGGCCTCGCTACGAAAGGCGAGCCTCGACAGCTCACTCGCGATCCAAGCGCGGTCGCGCGGTCACCGGCGTGGACGCCGAATCAGCAGGACATTGTCTTCCAGCGGTGGATGGGACTTGGATCATCGACGCTATGGCGAGTGCGCGCGGATGGACGCGAGGAGGCGAAGCCGATTTCAAATTCCGGACTGTCAGCCTATCACCCCGTTGTCTCGGCGGGCGGGCGCCGGCTTGCGTATGCCGATCGCGTCTACGACAGCAACATCTGGAGACTGCCGCTCCAAACGGCCGGAGTCAGCGCGGGACCGCCAGTCCGGTTGATTGCCTCGACGCGGGTGAAGGGGACCATGGCTATTTCTCCGGATGGCCGCAAGGTAGCATTCGGCTCGACGCGGTCGGGCGGTGAGCAGATCTGGATGTCGGAGAGTGACGGTTCGCGACAGGTGCAACTCACGAAATATCCCGGAGGGCTTGTGGGTACACCAAGGTGGTCGCCCGACGGCCAGTTCCTTGCCTATGACGCGCGCGTGAATGGGAATCGCGATATCTACATGATGCCCGCTGCGGGGGGCGCCGCAAGACGGTTGACGGTAAACGCAGAGGACGACCGGATTCCCGCGTGGTCGGCGGATGGGAAGTGGATCTACTTTTCCACTGATAAGGGTGGCCCACGGGAAATCTGGAAGAAACCAGCCGGTGGCGGGGTAGAATCTCAGGTCACACGGGGCGGCGGTTATGCCGCGCGGGAAACGCCCGATGGGATGCTTCTTTGCTACTTCGCTGCGTCGTCAGAAGGCTTGTGGGTGGTGCCGCTTCAGGCGGGCGTTCCGGACGAGCGCCGCAAACGACTGGTGGCGCAGCACGCCAGTTCGCTCGTGTTCGATGTTTCGAACTCCGGTGTCTATTTTGGCGACCAAACTTACTTTGGGGAGCTGAATGACCGCAACCGTCCTCGAACCGACACTGTGTACTTTTACGACTTTGCGACGAACCGCACAAGCGTCGTGGCAAAGATGGGGAAGGAGTTGTCGATCGGAATTTCGGTCTCGCCCGACGAGAAATGGCTGCTGTTCTCGCAGGTAGACCGGGCAAGCTCAGACCTCGTTATTGTCGACGGCTTCCAGTGACCGGGTAGATCGTATCAAGGTATTTCGGACGCTCAGTGAGTCCGGCGAAGGAATTCGGCATGGGCACGAAGCCGGCGGCCGCTGTGCGAATGGAGCGCACGTTGTCGTGATCGATCAGCGACGATCCGGTGTCGATCATCGATGGGAGGAGAGCTTTCAAGTCGCGCTTCCAGTCGGTGTCGAGCTTGACTGATTTGTTGTGGTGCAATTCATCGAGCGTCCGCAGTCCGTAGTACGCCATGGTGAAGGGCTTCTGGGCCACGGTGGCGGCGATCACGCCCTTTTCGATCCAATCGAGCGTGCCGTCGTCGGTGTCCATGGCAACGATTGTTTTTCCCTGGATTTTTTGGCGATCGAGGACCGACGCAACTTCCTTCCCGGCGGTGGCTTCGAGGCAGATGAATCCATCGACGCTCACTTTTCCGTTGTTGACGATCTCCATGGTCTTGTCGAAGGCGACGGTGGGATCGCCATGAACGTTGATGGTCTGGATAATTTTGATCGATGTGTCGGCGAGGGCGGCTTCATATCCACGCAGGCGTTCGATCAAATTGGTTTGCGCGGGAATCGTATACACAACCACGTTGCCTTTACCGTTTAAGCGTTTCGCCAGCACTTGGCCTCCGGCGATGCCGGCCTGATAGTTATTCGTTCCGATAAAGAAAAGCCGCTGGCTTCCAGGCGCGTCCGAATCGAGCGTGATTACGGGGATACCGGCAGCGATGGCGGTATTGATCTCATCTTTCATGATTCCGGGATCGGCGACCGAGAGCATGATTCCAGCGGGCTTCTTGGCGACGGCCTCACGAAATGCGACGCGTTGCTGTTCCGTGTCGTAGGTGCTGGGGCCCACCATCTCGGCCTTTACCGTCAGATCGCGGGTGGCGCGATTGAGGCCCGCCTCCGCGGCTTGCCAGTAGGGCAGTTTGATATTGCTGGCCACCAGGTAATACATCTCCGTGCTTTCATGACGGGAGTTGGAACATCCGGAGCAGAGCAGTAGGGGCAAGAGGCCGCTCAGTGCGGTGAGGGTCATGGATCGGGTCAACATTAGCTACTCCTTCGTGGCGTGGGCACTGATCTATTCTCACCCGGCGCGCCTTCGAAAAAAACCGCCCCAATTGTACGCCAATCCTGTCTGCGGCGCTGTTGAGGCAACGGCGCGACCGAGGGACGAAGCAGCGGCCGCGCCGGTTGGGCGCGCAGAGTGCCGAGGGGCCGCATCAGTGGTTACGCCGGTTGGGCGGGTAGAGTGCCGAGGGGCCGGATGTGGCGGCGGAGGTCGGCGTCGAAGCGGGCGGCCTGGGCGGAGAGGGATTGGACGAGCGCGGGCTGTTGCGCGGCTCGGTCGGTGATTTCGGAGACGTCGCCCAGAAGGTCGTAGAGCTGGGGCTGACCTTCGGTGGGCATGGCGAGCTTCCACTGGCGGTTGCGGACGGCGGCGAGGTGCTGATGGTTAGAGGGGCGGCCAGTGGCGGCGTTGTACTGGAGAACGGCCTCGTAGTAGTAGAAGAACTCGTGCGGGGAGCGGGCGTTCGGCTGGGTGAGCAGCGGCATCAGATTGTGGCCGTCAATGGTGTTGGTGGGGAGCATTGCGCCGGAGAGTGCGGCGGCGGTGGGGAGCAGGTCAATGGTGGCGGCGATCTCAGAGGTGATGTTTCCCGCGGGGATGCGGCCAGGCGACCAGAAGATGCCGGGCACGCGGATGCCGCCTTCCCATGTACTGCCTTTCGCGCCGCGTAGGGGGCCGGCGCTTCCGGCATCGATGCCGTAGGGGGACCAGGGGCCGTTGTCGGAGGTGTAGACGATGAAGGTGTCGCGATCGAGCGAGAGCTGTCGAATTGTGTCGAGGATGCGGCCGGTAGAATCGTCGATCTCCTCGATGCAATCGCCGTAGCGGCCCCGCACGGAGTGGCCGTCGAAAGCCGCGCCGGGAAAGAGCGGCGCGTGGGGCATGGTGTGGGCGACGTAAAGGAAGAAGGGCTGGGCACGGTTGTCGCGGATAAAGTTTAGGGCGCGTTCGGTGTACTGGCCGGTGATCTTCGAGAGGTCGGGGTTGAGGGCGACGATCTCGTCGTTCTGCATGAGGGGCAGGTCGGGAAACCAGTCGGTGGGGTAGACCTGGCCGCGGCCGTCGTAGCCGGTCATTTCGGCGCGGGCGCGGGCGGCGGTGAGACGCGGATTCTCGCCCGGCGTCTGTTTGATTTTCGGGTGGAACGGCCACATGTCGTTCGAATAGGGCAGTCCGAACCAGGAATCGAAGCCGTTACGCTGGGGGAGGAACTGGGGCGCGTCGCCGAGGTGCCACTTGCCGAGCATGGCAGTGGAGTAGCCCCGCGCTTTGAGCATCTCGGCGATGGTGACTTCGTCGGGGTGAATGCCGGTGCGGGCGCGCGGAATGTGATTGAACATCAGGCTGTTGCGCACGGGATAGCAGCCGGTCATGAGGGCGGCGCGGGAGGGGCCGCAGAGGGGTTGGGCATAGAAACTGGTGAGGCGGGCGCCTTCGCGGGCCATGCGGTCGATGTGCGGCGTGCGGATGTTGGGCGAGCCCTGGCAGCCGAGGTCGCCGTAGCCCTGGTCGTCGGCGAGGATGACGATGATGTTGGGCGGGCGGGAGGCGCGCGGCTGGGCGGCGGCTACGAACGGGAACGCGCTGAGCAGGGAACGGCGGGAGAGAGTCATGGTTACGCACTACCTTTGCCTTTGTAGGCGGCGATGACGTCGGCGACGGCGCCATGCATGCGGACTTTGCCGTGGTCGAGCCAGAGTGCGTGATCGCAGAACTCGAGGACGGTTTGGGTGGCGTGGCTGGCGAGCAGGATGGTTTTGCCCTGCTCGCGGAACTCGCGGATGCGGCGGAGGCACTTGGCCTGAAACTCTTCGTCGCCGACGGCAATCATCTCATCGATGATGATGACGTCGGGATCCATCTGAACGGCAATGGCGAAGGCTAGGCGCATCGTCATACCGGAGGAGTAGGTGCGGATGGGATCGTCGAGAAAGCCGGTGAGTCCTGAGAATTCGACGATGGCGGGTACCAGTTGTTCGACGCTGTCGTGGCTGTAGCCGACGAGCGCGGCGTTTAGGCGGAGGTTTTCATAGCCGGTGAGCTCGGGGTGGAAGCCGGCGCCGAGGTCGAGGACGCTGGCGGATTTTCCGCGCACGACGACCTCGCCGAGGTCGGGTTCGGCGACACGAGTGGCCAGGCTCAAAAGCGTGCTTTTGCCCGCGCCGTTATGGCCAATGAGGGCGAGGCTCTGCCCATGTTCGACCGCGAAAGAGACGTCGCGGAGGGCGTAAAAAGGGTCCTGCGAGGACTGGCGCCAACGGCCCGCCAGCTGGCGGAACAACTGCGCGGCGAGGAAGCTGCGGCCGGAACCGTGCGAGAAGGTCTTGGAGACGTTTTGGAATTCGATGGCGGGCAGGGGGGCGCGCAAGCGGGCGTTGGAGGATGCGGGGAAGGAGGGGGTTGCTGGCATGACGGCGTTAGAGGTAGTCGTACACGCGATGCTTGAGGCGTTGGAAAACGAACCAGCCGCCGCCGAAGGTGAGCAGCGACATGAGGCAGAGTTTGATGAGAAGCGAGGCGGCCGGGGCGCGGCCTTCCATCAGGATATTTCGGGTCGCCTGAACGATGGCGGCGATGGGGTTCAGGGAGTAGATATCCACGAATTCGGGCTTGATCATCTCGCCACCGTAGAAGATAGGCACCAACCAGAACAAGACCGTGTTGGTGGATTCGACGACATAGCGCATGTCGCGCACATAGACGTTGAGCGCCGAGGTGGCGAGCACCATTCCAATTACAAAGAGTGCGAAGAAGACCCAGACGACGGGCAGGAGAGCCCAGTAGCGGTTGACGGAGAAGCCGTAGAGGAACAGGAACGCGGCGAGAAGGCCGAATTGAATGAAGACGTGGAGGCAATTGGAGAGCACGCTGGCGATAGGAATGATTTCGCGCGGGACGGGCACTTTTTTTATGAGGTTTGTGCTTTCGAGAAGGCTGGCGGTTCCGCTGGACCAGGCGAGCGCGAAGAAGTTATAGGGAATGAGGCCGCAGAGGACGAAGACGGGGAAGGCCTTGCGGGACGCGGGGAAAACCTGCGTAAAGACAAACGTCAGAACGCCCATCATGATGAGGGGGTTGAGCAGGCTCCAGAAGATGCCAAGCGACATGTTGCGGTAGCGGGTGCGGAAATCTTTCAGCACAAGCTGGCGCAGGGCAAAGGAGTACTGGCCGTGCCAGCGGGCATCGGCGGAATCGGTCGCTGCGGTGATTGCCATGGGAGACGATCAGGAAGAGCGGCCACCGACGGTGAATGCGACGGGCTCGGTGGTGGATTCGGCCGGTTGGGCGGTGAGCGAGTGCCGTACCTGCTCTTCGATCCAGGCGTAGGTTGTGGAGAGTCCTTCTTCCAAAGAAACAGCGGGTTCCCAGCCGAGAGTTTTGCGAAGGAGCGTGTTGTCGGAATTGCGGCCGCGAACACCCATGGGTCCTTCAATGTGGCGCAAGCGGACTTCGATGCCGGCGATGCGAGCCACGAGATAGGCGAGGTCGTTGATGCTGATGAGGCGGTCCTGGCCGAGGTTGAGGGGATCGGGGAAGCCGGAGTTCATCAGACGGTAGATGCCCTCGACGCAATCATCGATGAAGCAGAAGCTTCGGGTTTGCTCGCCGTCGCCCCAGACCTCGATTTCATGATTGCCGGTGAGTTTGGCGTAGGCGACCTTGCGGCACATAGCGGCGGGAGCTTTTTCGCGGCCGCCTTCCCAGGTGCCGAGCGGTCCGAAAATGTTGTGGAAGCGAACGATGCGGGTGTCGAGGCCGTAGTCCTGGCGGTAGTGGATGCAGAGACGCTCAGTGATCAGTTTTTCCCAACCGTAGGCGTCTTGGGGGAAAGCCGGGTAGGCGTCGTCTTCCTTGAGCGGGCTGACGTTGGCTTCGGTCTGTTTGAACTCCGGGTAGACGCAGGCCGAGGACGTATAGAGCAGGCGCTTCGCACCGTTGATGCGCGCAGCCTCGATGGTGTGAATGTTGATCAGCGCGTTGTTGTGCAGGATCACGCTGTGGTTGTTGGCGATAAATCCCATGCCGCCCATGTCGGCGGCGAGCGCGTAGACGTCGTCGATTCCTTCGGTGGCGGCGAGGCAGTCAGCGGGATTGCGAAGGTCGGAGGTGAGGAAGTGATCGGCGTCCGTTGGCTTATATTCGGGAGCCTTGATGTCGGCGCCGCGAACCCAGTAGCCGCGTTCCTTGAGCGAGGTGACGAGGTGATGACCGATGAAGCCGCCCGCCCCCGTGACGAGTGCTTTACGGGGAGCGTTAGAACTCATCCGCGCGCGTGCTCCAGCGACCCGGCGTGGGCGGAAACGGCATTGGCCGTGCGGCGTGTGCGGGTCCGGGAAGAACCGGAACCGAGAATGAGGTAGGTACAGACATCGTCAAATCCCTTGTCCTTGAAAAGGCGCCAACAATCCACCAGGATAACGCGCCCATTGGGGCGCTCGAAGTCGGCCGGACGAAGAGCGCGGAATTCGTCCCAGGCTGTGAGGACCAAAACGACGGAGGCGCCGTCGATGGCGGCAGGTACGGATCCGGCGTAGACAACCGAATCACCGAGTTCGGCGCGGGCGTTAGGAATCGCCTGCGGATCGTAGACGGTGACGGGAACGGAACGCTCGGCCAGGTAGGTGGCGAGGGCAACGCCGGCGGACTCTTCGACGACCGCGGTGCCGGGCTTATAGCTGAGCCCGAGAATGGCCACCGAACCGGCCCCATCGAGCAGATCGACTACGAGTTCGCCGAGGCGTTCAGTATGGCGCCGATTGGTGGCGTGAGTGGCTTCGGCGAGCGTTGCCTCGGCGCCCAGTTTGCGGGCCAGGGCGGAGAAGGCGATGTTGTCGCGCGGGAAACAGGGACCGCCGTAGCTCAAAGCACCCTTGAGATACTTCACGCCGATGCGGGAATCAAGACCGATGGCGGAGGTGACGACGTCGACATCAGCGCCGGGCAGTTGCTCGCAAACGGCGGCGAGCATATTGGCGTAGCTGATTTTCGTCGTGACGTAGGTATTCACGCTGAGCTTGGACAACTCGGCGTTAACGAAGTTCATGCGGGCGGCAGGTGGGTTCGTTTCGCAGACACGGCGGTAGATGGATTCCAGCAGGTCGCCCGCCTTGGAATCCGATTCGCCGATAAGGAGCATATCGGGCTTCAGCATGTCGCGGACGACGCTGCCGAGGGCGATGAATTCGGGGTTGTAACAGAGGCCGAATTCGACGCCGCATCGTTTGCCGGAGAGCTCTTCCAGCAAGGGAAGGACGGAGCCTCCGGTTTGACCCGGCATGACAGTGCTGGAAACGATGACCAGATGGTAGGTGTTTTTGGCACGGAGGGCACGAGCGATTCCGCGGCAGGCGTTCAGGACATAGTCGACGAGGAAAGTTCCCTCGGGCCCCGACGGAGTGGGAACGATGATGAACGTGGCGTCGGTTTCGCGAACGGCGGCCTCGATGTCGGTGGTTGCCGTGAGGCGGGAGCGGTTGCGGCGGATGTAGTCGTCGAGCAAAGGTTCCTGGACAGGGGCAAGGCCGTCGTTGACCGCCTGAACCGTGGCCGGGTTCAAGTCCACGCCGACAACCGAAAATCCCTTGTCGGCCATGACGGCCGCCATCACGGCGCCTAATTTTCCCAGGCCCACGACGGACAATTTTCCTTCGAACATGCTTCGATCATTGTGCCATTTTCGAAAGCGCCGCGACAACAATTCGTAACCACGTTGTTTCAGGACGGGCGGCGGGGCCGCGAGCGGCGTCGTATGCTTGATGGGATGCAGCGGGCGGAGCCGTACATTTCCCTTGTCGTAACGGCGCGAAACGACGATCACGGCGGCGATCTGCTCAAGCGGATGCAGGCCTTCACGGACGGCTGGATCGAGCAGAGCAACCGGTTCGCCTTAGAGTCGGAGTTAGTGATTGTCGAGTGGAACCAAGTGGAGGGCCGGGCACCGCTGGCTGATGCACTGCGTTGGCCGGAAGCAAACCAATATTGCGGCGTGCGCGTGATTACCGTCCCGCCGCACGTGCACAACCGGTACCGGCACGCGGCGGCGTTGGGGCTGTACCAGATGATCGCCAAAAACGTGGGGATCCGGCGGGCGCGCGGGAAGTTCGTATTGGCGACGAATATCGACATTCTTTTTAACGACGAATTAATGGAAAAGCTGGCGGGGCGCGATCTCTCGAAAGCTCGGATGTACCGGATCGATCGTCATGACGCGATGGGCGAGATTCCCGCGGAGGCTGGGATTGAGGAACGGTTGAGGTGGTGCGCGGCTCATCTATTACGGGTGAACGCGCGCGAGGGCACGTTTCCACTGTCGGCCAACGGATTGCGAACGGTGGCGAACTTCGACATTGCGGAGAAGGATTCGGGGATCTCACTGGATAAAAACTGGTTTGCGCCCGAGGCCTATGACGGCGAGGTCTACCGCTGGGTGGGAGCGCAGGCGACGTTGCACCTTCGGCCGCCTGTTGGAAACGGGCGGGCAGAGCTGTCGATTGAAGTCGAACCAGGAACGAGCACCGGGTACGGTCCGTTCGTGTTGGCGGCAGTAGACGAGCAAGGGAGGAAGGTCGCCGAGAGGACCATCCATCGCCGGCAGGTGGTGAAGTTCCCCGTGAACATTCAACCGGGGAAGGAAGGCCGGCTGACGCTGCATGTGGTGGGCGGCGGGCGGCAGGTGGAGGACGATCCAAGGCTGCTGAACGCGCGCGTGCTCGGCGTGAGTTGGGGGAACCGCTCGAAGCGGTTCGAGGAGTGGAAATGGTGGTTGCGTAAGGCCTACCGCCGGCTGAGAGGCTGGGAAAAGGTGCCGCCGGGAGCGCGGGAGTGGCAGGCCGAAGCGGAACAATCGGGGCTGCGGTATGGAGCGGGCTGGGGGGATTGGGAGCGGATCGGCGTAGGCCACGCGCGTTGGGTGCGGAGCGGCGCTGAGTTGGTGTTGTCCTCCGAGACGGCGTGGGGAGCGCTGGAGATGGATCTCGAAGTGGGCCCGGATGCGATTGGAGAAAGCGTTCGGGTGGTAGTGAGCGATGAAACAGGGAATGAGCTGGCGTCGGGACTGCTGCGGGGACGCCAAACTCTCTTGTGGCGAGCGGGAGAGTGCAAACAGGACGTGCGCACCGTGCGTTTGCGGTGCGAGCGGACGGAACGAGCGGGGGAAAACGGCGGTGAGCGGCTGGTGTTGGCGCACCAGCTTTCGTGGAAACCTGCGGCGGGTGGGCCGGCCGAGGCGCAGCGGTTAGAAGTGGTGGAGGCAGCCAAAGGGGCCCTGCATTTGCACACCAACGGCTGCGGCGATTTTACGTTGCTCTCTCGCGAGGCCTGGTTCGATTTGCGCGGCTATCCGGAGTTCGACGCCTTTTCGATGAACATAGATTCCGTGTTGTGCTGGGCGGCGCATCACGCCGGATTCCGCGAGGAAATGTTTGAAGAGCCGATGCGGATTTACCACATCGAGCACGGCGCGGGATCGGGGTGGACGCCAGAGGGCGAGGCGAAATTGTATGAGAGGATCGCCCGAAAGAAGGTTCCGTGGCTGGAGTATCCGAACGTGGTTTCCTGGGCGCGCGACATGAACAGGTTTGATTCGCCATTCGTATTCAACCTGGGGAATTGGGGATTGGCGGAGGACGAGTTCGCGGAGCGGGAGATTCCGTGAGCGAAGGCGCGCGGCGCCGGCTGCAGGTGGAGGCCACCGCGGGTGGCCAAAGGGTGGATCACTATCTATCGGCGGCACTGCCGGAGTACAGCCGGTCGCGCCTGCAAGCCTGGATTGGCGCGGGCCGCGTGACAGTGAATGGCGCGGCGGTGAAGGCAAGCGCCGTGTTGCGGGGAGGCGAGGAGATTTGGGTGGAGCCGGCGGCGGCGGCGCCGTTGCGCGCTTTTGCCGAGGATCTGCCGGTAGCGATGTTGTACGAAGACGCGAGCGTAGTGGTGGTGAACAAACCGGCGGGAATGGTGGTTCACATGGGTGCGGGGAACCATGCGGGCACACTGGTGAATGCGCTCTTGCACAGGTTCGGCGAGCTGTCCGGCGCGGGTGGCGAGGAGCGGCCGGGGATTGTGCACCGCATCGACCGGGAGACAAGCGGCGTGTTGGTGGTGGCGCGAAACGATCAGGCACACAGGGCCCTGAGCGAGCAGTTCGCCGGGCGGACGGTGGAGAAGGAATACCTGGCGTTGGTGCACGGCGTGGTGAAGCTGGAGAGCGGACGCATTGAGAAGCCGATTGCGCGGGACCCGAACAACCGGTTGCGGATGACGTCGCGGTTGGAGAGCGGGCGCGCGGCGATCAGCGAGTACAAGGTTCTGAAACGGTTCGAACGGTGCACCTACGTGTCGGTGCGAATTCTAACGGGACGGACGCACCAGATTCGAGTCCACATGAGTTCGATTGGACATCCACTGGTGGGAGACAAGTTGTATGGGGCGCCGCCGCGCGTGCCGGGGATTCCACAGATGGACCGTTTCTTTCTTCATTCGCACAGCCTTACATTCGTGTCACCGGCGACTGGCGGGCGGATCTGTGTCGAGGCGCCGCTGCCGGAAGACTTGGAGCGCGCACTGGCGGGCCTTTAAGCACTGGCGGGCCTATAATTGAACACAGAGTTCCTATTCCATGAAGCAGTTCGTGTTGGCCTTCCTTCTCTCCGCCGTGCTGGTGGCGCAGCAAACACCGGCGCCGCAGCCGTCGCAACAACCTATTCAAGAGATCGACGAAAGCGAGCGCATCCGCCTGGATGTGACCCGCGTGAATGTGCTGTTCGCGGTTTCGGACAAGCGCGGGCGGTTTGTCACGGACCTGGATAAAGATCAGTTCGAGGTCTTCGAAGGCAAGAACAAGCAGCAGATTCTCGAGTTCATGCGAGAGAGCGATTTGCCGCTGCGCCTGGCGATTCTGATCGACACGTCGAATTCGATCCGCGACCGTTTTCGCTTCCAGCAAGAGGCGGCGGTGGAGTTTCTGAAGAGCGTGATGCGGCCGGAGCAGGATAAGGCGGTGATCGTAGGTTTCGATACCGCGCCGGAGATGCTGTCGGACTTGACAGGCAATATGGATGTGCTGGAAAAGGGGATTCGCGATATGCGGCCGGGCGGCGGCACGGCTCTGTACGACGCGATTTTCCTGGCCTGCCGCGACAAGCTGGGACAGGATCAGCCGCGCCACAAATATCGCCGCGCGATGATCGTGCTGACCGACGGCGAGGACACGCAATCACGCTACACGCGCGATCAGGCGCTGGAGATGGCGCACAAAGCCGATGTGGTGATCTACAGTATTTCGACGAACATCACGCGCATCCAAACCGATGGCGACAAAGTGTTGAAGTACTTCGCTTCCGAGACGGGGGGCATTACGTTCTTTCCGTTCAAGGTTGAGGACCTCGCCCAATCGTTCGAAAACATCGCCAACGAGATGCGGCATCAGTACAGCGTGCTGTACCGGCCGGAACCGTTACGGGCCGATGGGATGTACCACGAGGTGGAGATCAAGGTGAAGAACCGCAAGGACTATGCGGTGCGGGCGCGCAAGGGGTATTACGCGCCGAAGATCAATTAGGCCTTGGCGGGCGGCGGGTTTTTGAGAAGCGTGAGGAGCATCACGACCTTTGTTTTGGCCTTGATGCCATGTTCGAGATTCGGCGCCATGTGGGCGAAGGTGCCCGCGGATGCTTCCCGGAACTCATTGCCAAGCTGGAGCGTGGCTTCGCCTTCGACGAAATAGATCATGGCCGGAAACGGGGCGTGGTGCGCCGACAGTTCCTGCCCGGGTGCAAAACCGAAGAGGATCACCTTGGAGCGGTCGTCGTTTTGGAGGGTATGGCTCAGGATGCCGTCACTGGGAACATTGGCCTCCGCGGCGAGATCTTGGAGAAACACGTACGGGGTGTCCATGGAGCTATTGGAGCACGTGTGGCGGCGGGAGCTGACCGAGTTAGGGAGTGGCTCGGAGCAGGGGGAGCACCAGCCAGCCGGTGAGCAACATCATGAGGCCGAGTTTGTAGAGGGAATCGGTGGGGCGCATCCAAGGGCAGAATAGAACCCGGCTGCGCACGCGCCGATAGAACCTGGGTCACAGGACGCCTACCCGGGAGGGGTTGGTTCGGGGCCAGATAGTTCTAGGACAACTTCTGTTTCAGGAGGTCGTTGACCATCTGCGGGTTGGCTTGTCCGCGCGAGGCCTTCATCACCTGTCCCACCAGGAAGCCGATGACAGTGGACTTCCCGCCTTTATATTGTTCGACTTGGGCGGGGTTCTTGGCGAGCACATCGGCGATGATGGCGTCGAGGGCGCTGGTGTCCGAGATCTGGCGCAGGCCTTCACGGTCCATGATGGTGTTGGCGGAATCGCCGGTGGCCCACATCTTGGGGAAGATCTCTTTGGCGAGTTTGCCGGAGATGTCGCCCTTCTTGATCAGCGCGAGGAGTTCGCCGAGCTTTTCGGCGGAGATGGGCGATTCGGAGATGTCCTTGCTTTCGGCTTTGAGGGCTCCGGCGAGATCGCCCATTACCCAATTCGCGGCGGTGCGGGCATCGCCTGAGGCTTCGGCGACCTTTTCGAAGTAGTCGCTCATGGCGCGGGTGGCCGTGAGCACTTGGGCGTCGTATTCGCGGAGGCCGTATTGTTCGATGAAGCGTGCGCGTTTGGCGGGCGGGAGTTCGCCCAGAGACGATTTGATTTCGTCGAGCCAAGTATCCGAGATGCGGAGCGGGAGGAGGTCGGGCTCGGGGAAATAGCGGTAGTCGTGCGCGGATTCCTTGGAGCGCATGGAGTAGGTTTCGCCGGTATCGGGATTGTAGAGGCGGGACTCTTGAATGACGCGGCCGCCGGATTCGATGAGGGCGATCTGGCGTTTGATTTCGAAATCGAGGGCCTGTTTGACGAAGCGGAAGGAGTTGACGTTCTTCACTTCGGCTTTGGTGCCGAATTTCTCGGCGCCGCGCTTGCGGACGCTGACGTTGGCGTCGCAGCGGAGTTGGCCTTTTTCCATGTCGCACTCGGAGACGCCGGCGAACTGCATGAGCTGCTTGATTTCGGTGAGATAGGCGTGGGCTTCGTCGGAGGTGCGGAGGTCGGGTTCGGAAACGATTTCGATGAGGGGCGTGCCGGTGCGGTTGAGATCGACGTAGGTATAGAGGTCGGAGTCGCGGTAGCCGTCGTGGATGCTCTTGCCGGCGTCGTCTTCGAGGTGCGCGCGAGTGACGCCGATGCGTTTTTGCGTTTCGTCGACGAAGATGTCGATGAAGCCGTGTTCGGCGACGGGGCGGTCGTACTGCGAGATCTGGTAGCCCTTGGGGAGGTCCGGATAGAAGTAGTTTTTGCGCGCGAAGATCGATTCGTTACGGACGGTGCAGTTCAGCGCGAGGCCGGCTTTGACGGCGTATTCGACGACGCTGCGATTGAGCACGGGGAGTGCGCCGGGGAGGCCGAGGCAGACGGGGCAGACGTTCGAGTTGGGCGGGGCGCCGAAGCCGGTGGGGCAGCCGCAGAAGATCTTGGTGTTCGTACCGAGCTGAACATGAACTTCGAGGCCGATGACGGGCTCGTAAGTGGCGAAGACGTCGGGGGGCACGAGGAGTTCAGTCGAAGACATGGGCGTGTTTCTAGTTTAGCGGAGGGGGTGAAGGGGAAGCTGTTGGCGTGGACCAACGCCAGGCGTTAACGTAAATCATCATGCCGAGTGATCGCAAACTGCGTTCAGCCCTCCTCATTTGTATGTACGCCGGGGCGATGCCTACCTGGTGTTCCTTTGCTTCCGCTCAAACCCAGTCGGAGCTGACACAGGGTTCCTGCAACAAATTCAAGAGCGCCGATGCCGAACTGAACAAAGTCTACGCTCAAATTTTGCGATCGAAGGGATCCGACACCGAGTTCGTGGAGGCCCTGCGAACGGCCCAGCGCGCCTGGATCTCCTTCCGGGAAGCTCACCTTGCCGCCATCTATCCCAGCTCAGATCCTGCGGCGTACGGAACGGTGAACCCCATGTGCCGATGCACGATTCGAGAGCGGCTGACGGTTGAGCGCACGAAAGAGCTCCGTGAACTTTGGATTAACGGCACGCAAGAAGGAGATGTGTGCGCGGGGAGTGCTCGGGTGAGGCGACAGACCAAGCGATCGAATCAAGAGACTAAGCGGTAGCCGCGAATACTTCACTCAATCGCAAACGGGCCGGGCTTATCGAGGGTGAGGTAGCGGCCGTCTCGGTCCTCGGCGTCGAGGCGGTAGCTGACCATTCGCGCCTGGGCGCCGGTTTGGGCTTCGACGACACCCTCTTCACCGGGGTCGACCGGGAGCCTCGTTACTTCGATGCTGCGGCGGGAGATCAGCTTGTCGTCGGCATCGAGGAATTCGAAGAAGAGCGTGATGCCTTTAAACGTCTTATCGGAGCCGTTGCGGACGACGCCGTCGAAGACGATCATCGACTGCTCGCGCCGCACTTCCATTTTCACGACGATGAGATCAGGGCCGCTCTGCTCCTTGCCTTTGGGTTTCTTCTTTTGCGGGAACGCGCAGAGAACGACAAGGAAGGCGAGCACCAGCACGCGCTTCATGCCATGAGTGTACCAAGCGTCCGTCCGCCCGCCCCCCAGCGTGCTTGCTATGCTTTCCCCATGATTTCCCGCCGCAATTGGTTTCTATCCTCAGCCACACTGGCAGCCGCTTCGCAAACCTCCGCGCAGCAGCCCAGCGGCAAGTTCGTTTCCATCTCCTCCAGCAACGGCCTGCGCGCCGTAACGCTCGCCGTTTCGCTGATGAAGCAACGCAACTACGACACGCTCGATGCGGCTATCTCCGGCGTGAACATTCAAGAACAGGATCCGGAGGACAACTCGGTCGGCTACGGCGGGCTGCCGAACGAGGAGGGCGTGGTTGAACTGGACGCGTGCGTGATGCACGGGCCGACGCGTTGCGCCGGGTCGGTGGCTTCGATTCGCGGGATCAAGACGCCGTCGAAGATCGCCAAGCTGGTGATGGAACGGACGGACCACTTGATGCTTGTGGGCGATGGGGCGCTGCAGTTTGCCAAGGCGCACGGTTTCCCGGAGGAAAACCTGCTGACCGAGAAATCGCGCAAGGCGTGGATTATTTGGAAGGAATCGCTGCGCGATGCCGGGGGCCATGGGAACTGGGGACCGGGCCTTTCCGCGCCCGACAGTGCGAAGGGTGAGGCTCCGCAAGCGTGGCTGCGGGAACGGTATCCGAACGAGAGCGCGGAGTTCCTGGCGTGGGCGTGGGAGGTGGCGACGCATCCCATCACGGGCACGATCAACTGCCTGACGTTGAACGGCAAGGGCGAGATGTCGGGCGTGACGACGACCAGCGGCCTGTCGTGGAAGTTGCCCGGGCGGGTTGGTGATTCGCCGATCATCGGTGCGGGACTGTTTGTCGATCAGGATCACGGAGCGGCTGGTTCCACCGGGCGAGGCGAAGAGAACATCCGTGTTGCGGGGGCGCATTCGGTGGTGGAGAACATGCGGCATGGCATGAGCGCCAAAGACGCCGTGCTCGACGTGTTGCAGCGTGTTTCGCGCAACTTCAACGATGACACGAAGAAGTTGAACCAATTCGACCTGAACTTTTACGCGCTTCGCAAAGACGGCGACTTCGCCGGCGGCTCGTTGTGGAATGGTGGCTTCTCTCGCGGCAAGTTCGGTCCGCGGCAGTTTGCCGTGAATGTCGACGGCCATGCGCGGCTGGAAAACTGTATCTATCTGTTTGAAAGGAGGGCTTGACCATGCGATTGATCGCAGCCCTGTTGCTGGCGCCGTTTGCGTTCGCCCAAAATCCCGACGCGAATTACGATGAGGCGAAGGTGGGCAGCTATCAGTTACCTGATTTGCTTGGCCCGGCGAAGTCGCCGAAGGACTGGACGGCAAAGCGCCGGCCGGAGATCTTCCATCTGTTTGAACATCAGATGTTCGGCATTGCGCCGGGCAAGCCCAAGAACATGAGCTTCGAGGTACTGGAGCGCGGCGTGGCGTTCGACGGCAAGGCGAATCGCAAACAGGTGCTGGTGGCGTTCGATAAAGGGCCGGATGCTCCGAAGATGGAGATCCTGCTCTACCTGCCAGCCAATGTGAGCGGCAAGGTGCCCGTTTTCCTTGGCCTGAATTTTCAGGGGAACCATGCGGTGACGCGAGATCCCGCGGTTCACATTACACGCTCGTGGATGCGCGGCGCGCCGGGCAACAAGGCCGATGAGAGCAAGCGGGGCGCGGCGGCTTCGCGATGGGACATCGACGCGATTCTGGCCAAGGGCTACGGCCTCGCCACGATTTATTACGGCGACATCGATCCCGACTATGACGACGGCTACAAGAATGGCGTTCAACCGCTTTTCTACAAGCCCGGCCAGACCAAACCGGCGGCCAACGAATGGGGTTCGATTGCGGCGTGGGCGTGGGGCTTGTCGCGCGCGCTGGATTACCTAGAGACCGATCCGCAGGTGGATGCGAAACGGGTTGCGGTGATGGGCCACTCGCGCCTTGGCAAGACATCACTGTGGGCGGGCGCAGCCGATCAGCGCTTTGCTCTCGTCATCTCGAACGACTCAGGCGCGGGGGGTGCGGCGCTGAATCGACGTATCTACGGCGAAGAGGTTCGCCACCTGAACAAAGCCTTCCCGCACTGGTACGACGACAACTTCAAGAAGTACAGCTCGAACGAATCGGCGTTGCCGTTTGACCAGCACATGCTGATTGCGCTGATGGCACCGCGCCCGGTGTACATCGCCAGCGCCGTCGAGGACCAGTGGGCCGATCCGAAGGGCGAGTTCCTCTCGGGCGTGCACGCGACACCCGCATACAAGTTGTTCGGCAAGCCCGGCATGCCTGCCACCGAGATGCCGGGCATCGAGCAGCCTGTGATGGGCACCATCGGCTATCACATCCGCCGCGGCAAGCACGACGTCACCGCGTATGACTGGGAGCAGTTCTTAAAATTCGCCGACATGCACCTGAAGGGGCGCTAAGAAATCATCTGCCGCACGGTGATTCCCACGAGGGCCAGCGTCAGCCCGATCATGACGACTACCGCGCCCCAGGCGACGAGGTTGTAGACGGGCGAGTTTGTCCACTCTTTCATTACGCGCTGCTTGTTGACGATCATGATCATGAAGATGAGCACGAATGGCAGCAGAATGCCGTTGATCACCTGCGACGCGAGAATCATCTTCACCAGCGGGAAGCCGGGAATGAGCACCACGCCGCCGCCGACGACGATCAGAAACGTGAACAGCCAATAGAAGACCGGCGCAGTGCGGAACGTATGATTCACGCCCGATTCGAAGCCCAGCCCTTCGCAGACGGTGTACGCCGTCGAAAGCGGCAGAATGCAGGCGGCGAACAGCGATGCGTTGAACAGCCCGACGCAGAATAGCAGGTACGCATAGTCGCCGAAGGGTTTGAGGCCGAGCGCGGCATCGGTGGCGTCCTGAATGTCCTGCGGCTTCTGGCTCCAGATGGCGCCCGCGCAGGCCACGATGATGAAAAACGCGATGACCGACATGACAATACAGCCGACGATCACTTCAATGCGCGATTCGGCATAATCGCGCGCGGTGATACCTTTTTCGACGACCGCCGCCTGCAGGTAGAACTGCATCCATGGCGCGACCGAAGTACCCACCATGCCGATCAACATCGTGATGTAGCCGGGGTCCATGATGAGCACGGGCTTTACGCTGTAGATGGCCGCCTCTTTCCAATCCGGCTTCACGAGCACGCCTGAAACGATGTAGCCGATGTAGACAACGCAGGCGAAGAGGAACACCTTCTCGATGCGGTCATAGCTGCCCTTCACGATGAGCAGCCAAACGGCCAGCGCGGCCAGAGGGACGGAGATGTAGCGGCTGATGTGGAACAACTCGAGCGAGCTCGCCACGCCGGCGAAGTTCGCCATCACGTTGGTGAGATTCGCGGCCACCAGCGCGGCCATGATCAAGAATGTCGGCCGCAGCCCGAACTCTTCGCGAATGAGATCCGACAGTCCTTTGCCGCTCACCGCGCCCATTCGCGAACACATCTCCTGTGTCACGATGAGCAGGATTGTAATGGGCAGCAGCGTCCACAGCGGCAGGTATCCATACTTCGCACCGGCCTGCGAATAAGTGAAGATGCCACCGGCGTCGTTGTCGACCACCGCCGTAATAAAGCCCGGTCCGATGACGGCGAAGAACACCGCCAGTTGGTAGCGCATTCGCTTCAGCATGGTGAGGTGCCTCTCATCGGTGCCTCAGAACGGTGATGACGTCGTCGGCGGTGATGACGCCCGCCAGGCGCCCGTCGCGATGGGTCACGGGAAGGGTGATCAGGTTGTATTTGTCGAACAGCTCGGTAATCTGATTTTCCTTGGCGTTGGTCTGCACGTGGATCAAGCCGTCGGTCGCCAGCTCTTGAAGCGCGCTTTCGGGGGCGGCAGCGAACAGGCGCGCCAACGGCACCACGCCCTTGAGATGATCCTCGCCGTCGACGAGCAAAAGGACGTTCTGAAACTCCAGCAGTTCCGGATTCTTGCGGACGGCCGCCAGTGCGGTAGCTACGTCGGCATCCAACGGCAGCGCAATGTACTCGGTGTACATCATGCCGCCGGCGGACTTTTCGTGAAATTCCAGCAGTTCTTCCAACTCCAGCTTTGGCTCGCTGTCCAGCTCGTCGAGAATTTCGGCCTTGGTGTCTTCCTCCAACTCGTTCAAGGCGTCGGCGGCTTCGGAGGGCGACATCTCTTCCAGGATCTCCGCCGCCTTTTCGGTTTCGAGCGATTCGAGAATGCTCGCCTGGATATCGGGCTCCACTTCGGAGAGCGTCTCGGCGGCCACTTCGCTATCGATCGTTTCGAAGATCGCCTCACGGTCCTCCGGGCTTAAGTTTTCGACGATGTCGGCGAGGTCGGCCGGATGCATCTCTTCGAGGTGGCGGTAGGTAATGTTCAAGCGCACGCGGCGCTGCGGGTCCGGTTCGAGAATGTCGGTCAACGCCCAGGGAATGGAGTGCGGCGGAATCGGCTCTTGCAGAGCGCGAATCCAGCGCCTCGGCATGGCGCCCTGCAGCACGCGGCGCACGATGCTGCGCATGCCGACGTCGACCTCGTCCACGCGAAGTTCGTCGTGCCCGTTCACGGCTACCACTCGGAAGGTGACGTCGGTGACGCGGACGACCTTGCGCCCCTGGGCGTCGATGATTTGCTGATCGAGAAGGTCGCGCACGAGGCGCAGCATGTACTCGTCGGCGTGATAGGGGGTCAGCTGCTCGTCGTCGAGGAAAATGCCGTCGAGGGTGATTTGCCGGACCTGGTCATGATGGATGGCCAGCCACGAATAACTGGAGCCGATGAGAAACCGGTCTACCCGGTAGGGATCGAGTACAGGCACGATCGCCGCGTCTTTGATGCGGCCGAGGGTGCGGCCCTTTAGGTCGAATACGCGGAGCCCGACGAGTTCGGTGAGATACAGGATCGTCTCGGGCATGTACTTCCGGCTTTCATGAGCTTAGGCTTCTCTTCTCGTAGTGTAACGGTACGATGGTGTCTAATGCGAAGTTTTCTGCTTACCGCCTTGGCAGTTCTGTGTCTGCTCTCCTGCGGCCGCAAGGCCGAAGGTCCAAAGACGCCGGATCAGGCCCTGATGACCCTGAAAATCGACCCCGATTTTGAGGTGCAATTGTTCGCCAGCGAGCCGATGGTGCTGGACCCGGTGGACGTCGTGTTCGACGAGCGCGGCCGCGCGTTTGTTGCCGACATGCTCGACCTGCCATGGGACCCGCCGAAGGGCAAGAAGGCCCGCTCGCGCATCGTGATGCTCGAAGACACCAACGGCGATGGCAAAGCCGATAAATCCACCGTGTTCGCCGACAACATTCTGCAGGTGAGCGGCCTGATGGTTTGGAATGGCGGGCTGATCGTTCCCTCGGCCCCGGATATCCTTTACTTCAAAGACACGAACGGCGACGGCAAGGCCGATACGCGAGAGGTCTTGTTTACCGGCTTTTTTCAGGGCAATCCGGAAGCGCAGATCACCAACCCGCGCATGGGGCTGGACAATTGGATTTACTTCAACAACACCGGCAATGCCGGACTCATTACGTCACCCAAATATCCGAAGATGGCGCCGATTCAATTACGCGGGGCCGATTTCCGCTACAACCCGGTCCGCGGCATTGCCGAAGCCGCCGCCGGCGCGGGCCAATACGGCTCGACCTTTGACGATTGGAACAACCGGTTCATCAGCCAGAACACGATCCATTTGCGCCACGTGGTGCTGCCGATGCACTATCTGGCGCGGGCGCCGAACCTGGAAGTGCGTGACGTGAACCAGGATCCGTACGGCACGCGGGAGCGGCTGATGTGGCCTTTGACGCAGGCGCCGGAGTGGCGCGTGAAGCGGACCGAGATGAGGCAAAAGCGCTACGACGAAAATAAGACCGGGCGCACCGAATATGCCGCCGGCCACATTACCGGCGCAACGGGAAGCACCGTGTATAAAGGCGACGCCTGGCCGCGCGAATACTACGGCAACATCTTCACCGGCGACGTGAGCGCCAACCTGATTCGCCGCGACATTGTGGAGCCCGATGGTGTCACGTTCTCAGCGAAGCCCGCCTATGAGGGCAAGGAGTTTCTCGCCTCGACCGACCAGTGGTTCCGCGCGACCAACTTCGCCAACGCCCCCGACGGAAACCTCTATTTCACCGATATGTACCGCGAGATTATCGAGACGCCGGATTCGATTCCGGAGGAACTGAAGAAGGAGCTCGATTTCCACGCCGGTGACGACAAAGGGCGCGTTTACCGCATTGTTTCCAAGCGTCCGGTAACGAAGCGAGGCCTGCAGACGGACCTTGGGTCGCAGTCGACGGTAGAGCTGGTAAACACGCTGGAACACCCCAATGGGTGGCATGAGCTGACGGCCAAGCGCCTGCTACTGGAACGGCAGGACAAGGCGGCGATCGCGCCACTGCGGAGGCTGGGTACGGCGCGGGCGTTATGGGTGCTGGAGGGCATGGGAGCGTTGGAGCCGACAGACCTGGTGAACGCCTTGAAGAGCAGCGACGCCCATCTGCGCGAACAGGCCGTGCGCATGTCGGAATCGCTACCGATCACACCGGTTCTGGAACGCGCGTTGCTTCCGCTTGCCGGCGATTCCGACATCCGCGTTCGTTTCCAACTTGCGCTCACCCTCGGGCGGCACGCCGTTTCTGCGAATGGAGCGGCGGCGCGCGCGGCGCTGGTGCGCATCGCGCAGAAGGACGCCGCCAACGAGTGGATGCGCACGGCGGTGATGCTGAGCGGGGCCGCGTCGCCAGTGGAGATGCTGCGCCAGACGCAGAAGTTGAACCCAGATTTCGAACTGCGCCTTTCGCGGTTGATCGGTGTCCGGCAGAATCCGGCCGAGATCGGCGCCGTGCTGGGGTCGCTCTCGCCTGAGGGGCTGGACGCGTTGGCCAAGGGGCTGGAACTGTCGGGCGCGCGAGGCCTGCAGGTGCCGGGCGCGGACCGGCTCGGCGAGAAGGGCTGGAAGCTGGCGCGCTACATTGCCATGCCCACGCTGATGGCGAATGCAGAGAAGCTTGCATTGGATGCGACCATCGATCCCGCGCGCCGGATGCTGGCGTTGCAGGCGCTGCGCGGCTCCACTTATGCAAAGGCCGCCGCCGCGCTCGAGAGCGCTGTGAAGACGAGCGCCCCGGGCAATGTGCAGGCTGCCGCGATCGACACGACGGCCTCATTCGACGATCCGGGAGTTTCAGAGCAATTACTACGCTATTGGAAGCAGTATGCGCCGGAAGGGCGCACGCGCGCCATCGCCGCACTGTTGAAGCAGAACGCCCGCGTGCCGGCACTGCTCGATGCTATCGAGAAAGGGACGGTTGAGCCTGGAATGATCGAGGTCGGGGCGCGCAACCGGCTGCTGGACGATACGAACCCCGCCATTGCCAAGCGGGCGAAGGCGCTGCTGAAGGCCGGCGGCGATCGCGCTCGTGTGGTGGCCGACCATCGCGACGTTGTCGGCATGCGCGGCAATATTGCGCACGGCAAAGAGGTGTTCGAAGACGCCTGCGCGAAGTGCCACCTGCCGCGTCGCCAGGGGGGCCGGGTCGGTCCCGATCTCTCGGGCATCAGTATGAAGACCCGCGAGGAGTTGCTCGAATCGATTCTCAATCCATCGGCGTCCATCGAGCCGCGTTTCGTGAATTACATCGTGACGACCAAAGATGGCCGCACGTTCGACGGCGTGCTCGCGAGCGAAACCCCTGGCGGCATCACGCTGCGCGGGGGGCAGGAAGAGGACGTGACGATCCTGCGAGGGGATATCGCGAATATCCGGTCGTCGAGTATTTCGCTGATGCCCGAAGATCTCGAAAAGGGGCTCAGCAAGCAGGGGCTGGCGGATTTGATCGCGTATTTGCGCGGCGGGGACTGAGAGGGCCGCGCCTCGGCGGTCACCGCTTACGGTAGCGCTCGAAGAACTCCAGAATTCGCAGCGCGTGGTCGAGCCTTGGCGTCGGCGGACCGCCCCGGGTTAATTCGTGGCCGACGTTGGGATAGCGGACATATTCAACCGGACGGCCCAGTTGTTTGAGCGCGCGATAGAGCATTTCGCTTTGCGTGACGCCGGTGCGCAGATCTGCGGAGCCGTGCAGGATGAGCAGCGGAGTAGTGATCTGGCCGACATAGGTAATGGGCGATTCGCGCTCGTAGACGGCGCGGGATTCGGGGTCCCAAAAGTAACCGCCCATGGCCTCCGGGGCGAGTTGGAACGCGTTGCCTTCCCCATAAAAAGTGCGGAGGTCATAGACGCCGCGCTGTGAGGCCGCCGCCTGGAAGCGCTTGTCGTGGCCGGCAATCCAGGCGGTCAAATAGCCCGCGTAGGAGCCGCCTGTGAGGAAGAGCTGGTCCTTGTCGA
>JBDTVQ010000022.1:0-33821 GCA_040007195.1 Acidobacteriota bacterium
GAATGATGTTCACGTTCGCCCCGGAACCGCGTTCACCTTCGCCCGGAATCCGCACTCGGCAGTTAACAAAGAAAAAGTGTGGCGGCTGGGGGAAATATTCCGAGCAGAAGTTCGTTTTGTAACTCTTAGCGAAGCGGTCCCGGTAGCGAATGACACCCCAGACCACGATGGGAAGCGACCCATCCCAAGGTCTAGGCTGACTAAGGTAGTCGTCCTCATTGACGACGCTAACGGCGGTGAACCCCTTCTCTCGATTGGCCGCAATCGTAAATGCCGATTTGGAATCGCCAGGGAACACGCCACCTTTCCCAATTCCTTTTCGAGCATCGCGGCCATACCTCACATGAAAGTGGCCCTGAACTTGACGAGCAGCAGAGAGGCCGCTGTTAACCGTGTCGACGCCAATGTAGATAGGCTTGCCCTTGACAGGTTCCCTCCTATCCATGAAATTGATCTCCACAATAGAAACGGATGGTTCCTGGGCCAGCCTAAAGAGTTCGGCGTTGGCTTCGTACGCCTTCTTCGCAATCTTGGCCGCCTCGGTTGCGGCGTCGGCGGCTTGCTTAGTGATAATCGAATCATCCCGCATTTCCTGCAGTTGACCATTAGTGATCCAAACCTGCAGGCCGCTAAATATCACCAAAGCAAGGGTATAAAGACCCATCGGGCTGTAGGCTTTCTTAACCCACCACCGCCAATCAGACTTCCTTGGCTTGCGGGGTCTATCGTCTTCAATTTGGCCGCCCTGACCTGCCTCTGGTGGGTTAGGCGGAACATTTATCAGACGAGCGGAGCGTTCATAGTTTTGCTCTCGATCCTCGCCGCTATTCTCTTTGTGGCCGCTTTCTATTTGTCTGGCGAGTTTATCAAACGTGGATTACCGCGACGGACTGTTTCGATTTGCGTAGTTGACACACCAAAATGTGATAGCGTATCCGCATGGAAAAACCTACTGGGATGCCGCATTTGCTTTGGAAGGCGAGGGACGAAGTAGTGGGGGCTGCAGTTGTTGGAATTCTCGTAACCGCTATTGAGCCAGTGATGGCGTGGTACGGACAAAGACCTCCGAGTCTGTGGGGGGCGGTTTCGCTTTTTGTTGTTTCTGCATTCGCCGTGTTTCTATATGCC
Organism: Acidobacteriota bacterium; assembly: GCA_040007195.1. Lineage (GTDB taxonomy): Bacteria > Acidobacteriota > Terriglobia > Bryobacterales > Bryobacteraceae > JAFLBB01. The sequence goes on from JBDTVQ010000022.1 coordinate 1,129, forward strand.
CGCGCACGACCCATGGCCGCGCCTGTGGTGGCAAGCGACGGAGTGCCAACTGAACCAGATCGGCTGGAAATCCTCTGGCGGCCAGGAGAAGCGAACTACCACATGTATTATGGGACGAATGAAATGGCCCTGCACTACCGTATCTGTGTAATAAATCGAAATCGCATCAAAAAAGCGCTTAACGTCCAAGTGCAGTTGGAGGACATTGAGCCCCTAGAGCTTCCCTGCGTTCCGTGCTTCCTGATTTTAATGAATGACATCCGTAAGGATAATGACCCTCGCCCGTACAAGGATAGTTTCGACCTTAAAGCACTTCATTCTCAGTTTGTCGATGTTCTCGCACAGGACCCGGCGTGGGAGCAGAAGAAATTCTGGATTCATCACGTAGTCAAGGAGGTTGAGCGGCTTATCCCAATACAGCAGTACTCGTTTACGATTTCCGCAACCTCCGACAATTTAGCGGGAGACCGTCGGCGATACACACTTTTTAAGAATGGACCGTACTGGCAAATGCGAGAGGTTCCACTAAACGCATGACCACTTTAGCCGTAGAATGGAGGCAGTATGAGACCGCGAACGAAGATCGCCCCCGAGCCAAATCCACGGCTTTCGGAGTTCCAGAACTTCGACAGATTGGTGCGCGCGGTGCTGATGAAGCCCAAGCGCAAAGCGGACAAACCGCCCGCCCAGGTTCAGGAATCGCGCTTGCCGCGTCCCTGACGTTTCGGCCCCTTCCCCTACGCCGTCGCTTCTTTGCCGGTGAGCTTGTTCCAGGTGAGACGGCGACCGGCAATGTGTTTGCAAACTGTGCGGAAGCGATCCGCGTCAGTCATTTCCTTGCGATTGTTGTAGCGGAACGCCTGTTCATCGAGGTAGCGGAACAGGTGGAAGGGTTCCACGCTGATGTACGTGCCTTTCAGTTGGCGCTTCACCAAACTCCAGAAGTTTTCCATCGTGTTGGTGTGGACGTTCTCGCGAACATATTCAACCGCGTGATTGATCACGGCATGCTTGAAGTCGGCGCTCAGTCCTTCGTAGGAAAGCAGTTCATCAGAGAAGATGGCCGAGCCAGCTTGGACGTGTTCGCGGATGTGTTTCTGAAGGATGGTTTTGCGGCGCGTGCCGACAACGGCGGTCTTAACCCGTCCACCGCGCTCGACCATGCCGAATGCAATTACCTTTCCCTTGCTTCCGGGACCAACTCCAGAGGCTTCCCGTTTAGACTTGTGCATGTTCCGGGCCTTGCCGCCGATGAAAGTTTCGTCTACTTCTACTTCACCCGCCAACTTGCCACCCGTATCGCCGTCCTGCATGGACTCACGAACGCGATGCAGCATGAACCATGCGGACTTCTGAGTAACCCCCAGGTCGCGGGCAATCTCGTAAGAGGAAACACCGTTTTTGCAATTGGCGGCCAACCACATGACCGTAAGCCATTTATCGAGACCGATGGCGGAATCTTCCATGATCGTGCCGACTTTGATGGAGAACTGCTTACCGCATTTACCGTTGCGGCACTTCCAAATCCGGCGAGTGGCGAGGAACATTGGGTTACCCGCTTCGCAGTAGGGGCAGGTTACGCCGTTAGGCCACCGGACGGCGACAAGATAGCTAATCGCGTTGTCGGGATTCGCTAAAAACTGAATCGCTTCCATGAGGGTGTTGGGCGTTTCCATGTATTGAGTATGGAGGAAAACTGATGGTGTGTCAAGTAAGTTTTTGCCTCCGAAAGAGATAGAATCCGATGGCAGCTTGGCCTTTCACGCGGTGCTCAACCAATTCATAATATCCCGGATGCTGCTGACGCAAGGTGGCTTGTCAGTCTTGAAGATGTATCAGGGGGACGCTTTGATGCACCTTCGTAAGGCAATAGAGATGTGTGCCTTTGGGATAAGGATCAACAAGCACCCCGAACTTGCAAGGACTTGGGTGGAGGCTGGCAAAGACCTCGACAAGGACTGGAAAAAACTGAAGTACAAGGCTTATCGGGATGCCTTCGCAACGAAGCTTGTCTTTCCAGCGAAAGGTCATCCCGACTTTGATCCTGCTGTGGCCGATCTCAAACACATTTGGGAGTTATGCTCAAAGCCAGTTCACGGAAGCATCTTTGGGGTTGCAAGCTATCTCGCAAACTTCCCCAGAGGACAAAAGGGCCAGATGGGTGAGTTTTTCGATTTGGAGGACGATTTCTTGCAGTCGCTCTTTTTCTACACACTTTGCACTCACCTCACCATCCTCAAGTTGCTTGGAGCGGTGATTGAGAGTTACATGGATGATCCGGCACCCTGGAGGAAAGAACTTCAATATGCGGATCATAAGCTTGATCGTCATCTGCGGAAATGGATTCCCAGCATCAAGGCTTTGGGTTCAGCACGAAAGGAAAAGGCAAACAGAATTGCTAAAGTTCCTGAATCAGCGGATAGCAAATAGATGGGACCGCCGTCGCTAGCAATCGCGGGCACCCCCCTTGCTACCATTGACCTTATGTCCGAAGCAGGAATGTTCTCTCTTCACGGCGAAGTAGCCGTTGTCATGGGTGGTGGCGGCGTCCTCGCCGGTGCCATGGCCGATGGACTCGCGGCCGCCGGAGCCTCCATCGTCATCGCCGGCCGCACTCAGGAACACGCCGATGAGCGCGCCCATGTCATTACCGCCGCCGGTGGCCAGGCTATCGGCATCCAGTGCGATGTCACTCGCAAGGCCGACCTGCAAAAGGTGCTCGAAGCCACCATCGCCAGGTTCGGCAAGGTCGACGTCCTCATCAACGCCGCCGGAGTGAATTCCGCCACGCCCTTCTTCGACATCACCGAGGAGGAATGGCACCGCATCCTCGACATCGATCTCACCGGCGTCTTCCTCGCCTGCCAGGTCTTCGGTAAAGCCATGGTCGATGCCGGAAACGGCGGCTCCATCATCAATATCTCGTCCGCCTCATCGGGACCCCCGCTCTCCCGCGTCTTCACCTACGGTGTCGCCAAAGGCGGAGTCAATCAGATCACACAGTTTCTCGCCCGCGAACTCGCTCCCAGTAACGTCCGCGTGAACGCCATCCTGCCCGGCTTCTTCCCCGCCGAACAGAACCGCAAAGTACTCACGCCCGAGCGCATCGCCAGCATCCTCGCCCACACGCCCATGAAGCGTTTTGGTGAGGCCGAAGAACTAATCGGCGCGGCCATCTACCTCGCCTCGCGCACAGCCTCTTCGTTCGTCACCGGTTCCATCCTTCAGGTCGACGGCGGCTTCATGTCCATGACCATCTAAACCCTGCGGCGCGGAGCTCCAAACCAGCCGGCTGACGCGGTGGGCGGCGCACCAGAAAAGCTATACTCAAGTCACCATCATGTTCGACGACGCCATCGACGGGCTCTTTATCGGATTGTCCACGGCAATGTTTGCCTATTACAGCGTCTACATCGCCTACATGATTCTCTTCAGGCTGCAGCGCGCTGAGATCATAACCCGGCCAGACAGCCTCTGACCGGATTGCGTAGTCTCAGCCACCACTCCTAAAACAGAAGCTTCAATCCAAGCTGGATCTGGCGGCTCGCGCGCGCCGTGCTCCCGATCACGCCGAAGGCGGAATTGCCCAGCGTCACACCCGGCTGCCCGAGTTGAGGCGTGTTGAAGATGTTGAACCCTTCCGCGCGGAATTCCAGTTTCGCCGACTCGCGCTTCGGCAACTGGAACCGCCGCTGCAACGAAAGGTCCGTCGAAACCGTACCCGGGCCGATGATGATGTTCCGCCCCGAGTTGCCCTGCACATACTGTGCCGGAAACACGAATGCGGATGTGTCGAACCATTTACCTACCGTGGGGTTGTCGAGTTGGCCCGTGGCGAGGCGGTTCGGCCAGTTGACGTTGCCGGTGTTGGCGTTGTCGAAGTTCAAATTGAGCGTAGAAGGAATGCCAGTCGATATCGTGGTGATGCCGCTGATCGCCCAGCCGCCCGCAATCGCCGCGCCCGCCCCTTGCGTCAACATCTTCTTGCCTTTGCCGAACGGCAATTCGGCCAGTCCGCTCAGAACGAAACGCTGCGCCATGTGCGAATCCGACAGGCCATAATTCAGCCGCCGGTTGCGGGTATTGGCCACCGCCCCGCTCCCGCTCGAATTCGTACAGCCATCGCAAAGATCGATGCTCGTTTGCATATCGAGCGCGCGGCCAAACGTATATACACCCAGGAAACTCACGCCGCTCGAAAAGCGCCGTTCCAACTTCGTCGACACGCCGTGATAGGCGCTGTTTACCCACGGCTCCACTCGCAAAATGCTCGCCGCGGTGACGGTCGATTGCAGCGGTCTCCGCGTGGTCACGCTTCCCGGACCGGGCACAGGCTGATTGCCTTCATATGCGCCGTATAGTTTCACGCCATGATTGCCCACATAGCCCACTTCCCAAACAAAGTCCTTCGCCAGTTCCTTCTGGAGGCTGAAATTCCACTGCTCCACGTAGGGAATCGTGTACCGCAGCGGCCAACTGCGAATCGCCACCGTCGCCTTCGGGTCGAACTTATAGCTGGCCGGATCCGGAGGCGCCGGACGCGACGGAAGCGCCTGGCTCAACGGAATCGTGCTGGAGACGTTCAGCTGATCGCTCACCACCGCGTACCCGCCGAATCCCACAAAGGGCGGATTGTTCGTCATGCGCTGGCTCACGCCGAACCCTTCGTCCTGCGCGAAGAAGATACCCGCGCCGCCACGCACTACAATTCCCTTCGGCGCCTTCCACGCAAAGCCCACGCGCGGAGCCAGGTTGTTCCGGTCGGTGCTCTGAATCGCCCGCGGCACCCGCGAATCGCCTGCCACCACATACTGGCCGTAGAGCGTACTCCCCGAATCGATAATCAGGTTCGCCAGCCGGTTGTTGTCGTCCCAATATGGCGCCGTGATCTCATACCGCAGCCCGGCGTTTAGCGTCAGCCGCGGCGTCACGTTCCAATCGTTCTGCACATAGAAGTAATAGTTGCGCGCGCGCTCGTTGGCGTCCGATGGCGTGCCTACCGTAACGTTGTTGGGAAATCCCAGCAACAGGTCCGCAACCGAACTGCCGCTGCCCGGCCGCCGCTGCGGGTTCTGTGTGAATACTCCCGTGAAGCCGAACGTACCGCGTCCATCGAGCGTCGCAAACGTCGGAGCCTTGATCTGCTGCATGTCCACGCCGAACTTGGTCGTCATCTTCCCGTGTACGATCGACAGGTTGTCGGAGAAGTTGTACACATAGGAATTTTTGGTCACCGGCACGTTGTCGAAATTCGCGGGCCGCGCCCCGATGCCGGCAAATCCGTTCACGTTGAAGTTCGGCATGCCCGATTGCGTCGTGGGCGCCAGCGACCCCGGCTTCAGGTCCTCCAACGGCTGCGTGGCGTCCTGCTCCAGCCCGACGTTGTTATACGCAAATCGCAATTCGTTGATGATCGCGTTTGACAGAATGCGCGTATAGCCCAGGCCCAGGCTGCGTGCGGGCACGTCGCGCACCACGCCCGTCTGCGCGCCCAGCGGCAGCAGCGGCAGCGCACTGAATGCCGCCTGGTCAATCGACCACCGCGCGAATACCGTGTCGCGGTCGGTAATGCGAAGATCGCCGCGTACCGTCGCGTTATGCGTACGCGTCGACCCCAGCGGGCTGTTGAAGTAGTTAATCCCGCCCGCCGCGTTCGGATCCGGATACCGGTTCACCAGGCTCTTGCCCAGGCTGTCCATGCGCGCCACCGGAATCGTGTTGCTCGGGAACGGATCGCGAATCGAACCCGCGCCGGCCGGGTTGGCCCGCGTCGTCAACGGATCGAAAATCTCCAGCCCGAAAATGCCGTTGCGCTCATTCACCTGCGGCACCACGCCGCTCGCCGTGCTCCCTTGGCTGATGTGCGTGCGCTGATAAGCCGCGTGCCACCACGCCCGGTTGCGAATAATGCGGCCGCCCACGGAACCGCCGAACTGGTGCTCGACGAACAGCGGCTTGATCGCCGTCGCTGGCAAAAAGTAGTCCCGCGCGTCAAAGGCGCTGTTGCGCAAAAATTCGAATGCCGAGCCGTGCAATTCGTTTGTGCCCGAGCGCGTCACCACCGTTACCACCGCGCCCGCCGAAGCGCCGTACTCGGCCGAATAGTTGCTCGTCTGTACCTTGAACTCCGCCACCGCTTCGAGCGACGGCCGCATCGCGTCGCGTGCCCGGTTGTCCAGCCCTCTCAAATAGTTTTGGTTGCGCGCGCCATCCAGCAAAAATGCGTTCTGCAAGCCGCGGTTGCCGTATGCGGAAAACGTCTGATCGCGCGTGCGTGTATTCGGTACCGCCCCCGCCGTCAGATTGCCAAGCTGCAGATAGTTCCGCCCGTTGAGCGGCAACTGCTGCATCGTCCGCCCATCAATGGCCTGGCCCACTGTGTTCGTGGTCTGCTCAAGCAGATCGACGCTCGAGCTCACCGTCACGGACTCGGTCGCCGCGCCGATCTCCAAAACCAGTTTCAGATTCAGCGTATCGTCCACGCGCAGAATGATGCCCGAACGCACCAGTTTCTTGAATCCCGTGGCGGATGCCTCCACTGTATAGGTCATCGGACGAATCAGCGGAGCCGCGAACCCGCCATCGGCGCCGGTGGTCAGATCGCGAACCACCTCGCCCGTCTCGGTGCCCTTCAGCCGAACTTCGGCTCCGGCAATCATCGCACCGGAACTGTCCTGCACCGTGCCGCTAATTGTGCCTGAGGATGTCTGCGCATGGACTGACACAGCCAGGCAGAATACGAGAAACCAAACCCTGAGCTTCATAGCGAAGAACTCTATCACGAACCGTTGATCCGAATTAGCTCCGCTCGCCCCTCACTTTCCGCCCGCACCCGCCGAAGGTAGCCCGTTACCCGCCCCCCTTCACCCACCCCCCATTCCCGCCCGCACGCGCCGTTTGTCGCCTGCACCCGCGCCCGTCACACGCACCCCTCGCCCGCCACTCACTGAAACATCCCATGCCCTGAACGGATCTACCCTGCATGGCAACGAAACCAGTTTCCAAAGCCCGTAAGAAGGTCGCCAAAGTGATGCGCGAGTTCAAACACGGCGAGTTGAATTCCAGCAGCGGCGGCAAAGTCAAAAGCCGCAAACAGGCAGTCGCCATCGCCCTCAGCGAAGCGCGCCAGGCCGGAGCAAAGATCCCCAAAAAGCCGGCCAAATCGAAAACTCGCAAGGCGGCATAACCCAGGTACGCCGCCTTCACGCTCGAATCGACGGCAACCGGACCTGAACCCGCCAAGTGACGCCATGTGCCCACTGTGGCCACGCCGCAAAAGCGCTATCGTTAAGTGCGCCATCCGGCGTCGAAGGAGATACGATGCGAACCGCACACGGCATACTCATGGGCTTTGCGCTCTTAGCGCTAAGCGTACAGGCGGAAACCGGCTACAAGGTCGTGGCCCGCTACCCTGTCCCGGGAAACGGCGGTTTCGACTACGTGACCTTGGACGCCGCCGCCCGCCGCGTGTACATCGCTCATGGCACTCAGGTCGACGTCGTCAACGCCGATAGCGGCCAAGTGGTCGGCTCACTCGCCAATACTCCAGGCGTCCACGGCGTTGCGCTTGCCTTGCCCCTCCACCGCGGATTCACCAGCAACGGAGCCGAAAACAAGGTCATGATTTTCGACCCCGCCACCCTCCACGAAATCAAACGCATCGACGTCGGCAAAGGACCCGACGGCATCTATTTCGATCCCGCCACCAAGCGGATTTTCACCAACAACCACGGCACTCACGATGTCAGCGCCATCGACGCCGAAAAAGGGGAAGTCGTCGGTACCGTGAAACTCGAAGGCGACGGCGAGCAGCCGGTCCTCGCCGATGGGCTCTTCTATGTCAACAGCGAGGACACGGACGAAGTTGTTGTGTTCAGCCCAAAGACCCTCCAAGTCACCAGGCGTCTCCCCATCGGCGTCGCGAAAACGCCCACCGGCCTGGCCTACGACCCGGCGAAAAAACGTCTCTTCATCGCCACCCGCAACCCGCCCAAAATGGTTGTCATGGATGCGGTCTCCGGCAAAGTGATCACAAGCTTCCCGATTGCCAGCGGTGCGGATTGGGCTCACTTCGACCCCGATGCCAAGCTGATTTTCGTATCCACCAGCGCCGGTACCCTCAACATCTTCCATCAGAAATCGGCGGATGAGTATGAAGACGCCGGAGCCGTCAAAACACAGCCCAGCGCCAAGACGATGGCCTTCGATCCAAAGTCGAAGAAGATTTTCCTTCCGTCGGCCGAATATGAAATGTCGCCCAATGCCGATCCCGGCAAGCAGCCCCGCAGATCCATCAAGCCCGGTAGTTTCGCCTTGCTCGTGGTAGCCAAGTAGGAGCCGGTCAGCAAGCTCTCATCACGCTACGGAAGCAGGTATCCGCTCCTAGTAAGCACCGCCCGTCCCTGTGCCCCCAGCACAAACTCCGTGAACTGCCGCGCCACCTCCGCATGCCCCGAGCCGGCAACTACGCCCAAAGCTTGATCGATCGTCCTGTGCAATTTCGGATCGACCTTCACAATCCTTCCGGCCTCGCGCATCACTAGCGAGTACGCCGTAAACGCCGCATCCGCGTTCCCCGTAGCCGCATACTGCTTGGCCATGTTGATGTTATTGGCGTACACGATCTTCGGCTGCAGCGCTTCCCATAACCCCGCCGACGTCATCGCCTCCACCGCCGCCTGTCCATAGGGAGCAAGCGACGGCTGAGCGATCGCAATGAATCGCAACTCCGGCTTCACCAAGTCCTCCAACCCCCGCACGCCCAGCTTCTCCCCCTTGGGAATCCACAGCGCCAGTTGCCCCCGCGCATACACCGCCCGCGTCTCCGCCGTCACCAGGCCCTTGCTCACCAGCCCATCTAAGTGCTCCGTATCCGCCGCCGCGAACACATCGAATGGAGCCCCATTGCCGATCTGCTGCGAAAGCGCCGCCGTCGAACCGTAGCTCAGAACCACCTTCGTCCCGCTCTGCTTCGTGAACGCTCCCGCAATCTCATCCATCACACCCGTCAAATTGGACGCCGCCGCCACGGTCAGTTTTGCAGGTTCCGGCGCGCGTTTCCCACACGCCGCCGCGAGCAGCACGCACGCCGCCGCTACGAATCGAAATGCGTTGTCTGAAAACGGCACTGTGATCTATACGATATTGTGGCAAAATGTTGTGAAAGTGCAACGTCGTCATTTATACATGACACTCTTACTCGCCGCCGGCCTGCACGCCCAATCCACCAAAGCGGAACTCGGCGGTACCGTCCGCGACCCCTTGGGCCTCGCCGTCAACACCGCCTCCGTCGAACTCACCAACACGGCCACCGGAACCACCCTCCCCACCGCCTCCGATCCCTCCGGCGCCTGGCGCTTCTTCGCCCTCCCCGCCGGAAATTACCGCATCGCCGTCTCCCGGCAAGGCTTCGCCACGCTGCGCCGCGACGGTATCACCCTCCGCGTCGGCGATCAGGTCAACCTCGATCTCGCCCTCCAGTTGGGCGATGCCTCCCAAGCCGTCGAAGTCACCGCCGCCGCCCCGCTGCTCCAGTCCACCCGCGGCACCGCCAGCTTCGTCGTCGAACAAAAGAAGGTCATCACCCTCCCCCTCGATGGCCGCAACTTCGTGCCCCTCCTCGCCCTCGCCCCCGGCGTCAACCTCCCTCCCGGTAACCTCCTCCCCCGCTTCAACGGCAGCCGCCCCCGTACCAGCGAATACATCTACGACGGCATCAGCGTCCTCCAGCCCGAACCCGGCCAAGTCGCCTTCTATCCCATAGTGGACGCCATCGAAGAGTTCCGCGTCGAAACCAACAGCCCCTCCGCCGAATACGGCCGCTCCAACGGCGGCGTCATCATGGTCAATCAAAAGTCCGGTTCCAACAACCTCCACGGCGCCCTCTTTGAGTTCTTCCGCAACGAAGCCCTCAACGCCCGCAACCTCTTCGCCACCACCGGCTCCAAACCCCGCTTCCGCCGCAACCAGTACGGCTTCGTCCTCGGCGGCCCCATTCAAAAAAACAAAACCTTCTTCTTCATCGACTGGCAAGGTACCCGCCTCGATACCGGCGTCGTCCGCACCAGCACCGTTCCCACCAGCGCGCAAAAGCGCGGCGTCTTCACCCAGCCCATCTTCGACCCGCGCACCACCCGCCAAACCTCCTCCGGCTACACCCGCGATCCTCTCCCCAACAACACCGCCCCAGCTTCGATGCTCGATCCCGCCACCGCCGCCGTCATCGATCGCTATCCCGCCCCCAATGTCTTCTTGGGCGCCACCGAAGCCACCGCCAACAACTACCGCCGCGTCGGCCGCGACACCACCGTCCAAGACCAGTTCGACACCCGGCTTGACCACTACTTCGGCACCCGCCACCGCATCTTCGCCCGCTACTCCTACCTCCGTGACGACTCCGCCCCCGCCGCGCCTCTTCCCGATGGCAGCGGCACCTTCACCGCCACCTACATCGGCCAAACACTCACACGCGCCGATAGCCTCGTCGCCGAGCACACCTGGACCGCCACCCCCTCGTCGGTCAATCAATTCCGCTTTGGCTTCACCCGCCGCGGCTTCAATCGCTCCTCTCTCGCCACAGGCCAACCCGCCACGCAAGTGTCGCGTATACCGAACATCCCCCTCACCTCCTTCAGTGACGTCCTGCCCACCTACGACGTCGTCGGCCTCCAGCAGCTCGGCCCGCCCGCCAACGGCAACGCCAGCTTCACCACCTCCGTCACGCAGTTCATCGACAACTACTCCTGGGTCAAAGGCGCGCATAGCCTGAAAGCAGGCGCCGACATTCGCCTCGAACGCCTCGACGTCCTCCAGCCCCCCAGCCCCACCGGCAATTTTCAGTTCAGCAACATCTTCACCGCCGGCCTCAGTCCCACCGGCACGCCCACCGCCAACACCGGCAACAGCTTCGCATCGTTCCTGCTCGGCCAAGTCACGCGCTTCAGCATCGACGCCCAATCCCAAATCCTCAAGCCCCGCGCCACCGTCGCCGAGTTCTTCCTCCAGGACGATTGGCGCGCCACTCGCCGCCTCTCTCTCAACCTCGGCCTCCGCTACACCCTCAACGTCCCCTCCACCGTCGCGGACAATCAAGGCGCCGTCTTCAATCTCCACACACAGCAGCTCGATTACCTCGGCGCCCAAGGCTTCCCCCGCGCCGCCCGCGATCTCTCCAAAACAAACTTCGGCCCCCGCCTCGGCCTCGCCTACAAGATCACGGATTCCTTTGTCCTCCGCTCCGGCTACTCGCTCGCCTGGATCGAAATGGCAGGCATCACCACGCCCTTCACCACACCCCTCTTCCCCTTCATTCAAACCCTGGGCCAGCAAACCCTCGACAACATCAATCCCGCCTTCGTCCTCTCGCAAGGACCCACCGTTGCACCGCAACCTCCCGGCCCCAACGCCGGCCTCGGCCAGGGCGTCTTCGGCGTCCAGCGCGACAACGGCAGCGGCTACGCCCAGCAGTGGAACCTCAGCCTGCAAAAAACCTTCGGCGATAACTGGAGTGTCGAAGCAGGCTACCTCGGCTCCAAACTCACCCGCCTCGGCGTGCCCGATATCAACCTCAACCAGCTCACCGTCGATCAACTCGCCCTCGGCTCCCAACTCACCCAGCAGGTCGCCAATCCTTATTACGGACAAATTCCTCCAAATACCTCGCTCGGCACGCCCACCATCGCCCGCGCTCAGCTCCTGCGCCCCTATCCCCGCTTCACCACCGTCACCCTCTACCGCAACAACATCGGCCACTCCACCTACCATTCGTTCCAGTCGCGCGTCGAAAAGCGCTTCTCCCGCAACCTCACCTTCTCCGCCGCCTACACCTACTCGCGCCTGATCGACGACGCAGGCGCCGTCTTCGATTCCGCCGTCCTCACCGGACCTGTCGCAAATTTCCAGGCCGCCGACAGCTTCAACAAGCGCTTGGAAAAGGACGTCTCCACCGGCAGCATCCCGCACATCTTCGCTTCCAGTGCCGTCTATGAACTCCCCCACGGCTTCCAGTTCGCCGCCATCGTCCGCCGCCAGTCCGGCGCGCCTCTCGCCGTCACCCAGGCCACCAATCTCAACGCCTTCGCCGGCTTCGGCATCCAGCGCCCCAACCGCGTCGCCGATCCCGCGCTCCCCTCCGCGCAACGCACCACCGCGCGTTTCTTCAACACCGCTGCCTTCGCCCAGGCCCCGCAATTCACCATCGGCAGCAGCTCGCGAAATCCCGTCTCCGGGCCTCACTACACCACCGCCGACCTCATGCTCGCCAAAACCTTCACGTTCACGGAGCGCCTCCGCGCTGAACTCCGCGCCGAAGCGTTCAATGTCACCAACACCCCGCCGCTCGGCGCCCCCAACGGCAGCTTCGGCAATGCCGCCTTCGGTTCCATCTCCACCGCCCTCGATCCCCGCGTCTTCGAGTTGGTCCTGAAGGTACACTTCTGAGGTTAGGATCCGTATCCGTGCCCTACACCCGCGTAGAAAACCGTCTCGGCCAAATCCGCAAAAGCCGCGGCATCGGCGCCTCCGATCTTGCCCGCCGCGTCCACGTCAGCCGCCAGACCATCTACGCCATCGAAGCCGGGACCTATGTCCCCAACACCGAACTCGCCCTCCACCTCGCGCGCGAACTCGAAGTCACCATCGACGAGATCTTCTCGCTCGGCGCCGAAGCGCACGCGGCCCCCGAATCGCTCGCCGCTGAAATGCTCAGCGCCACGCCCACCGCCAAAGGCCAGCCCGTCCGCATCTGCCAAATCGGTTCACGCTGGGTCACCGTCCCCGTCAGCGCTACCCCCTACTACATGCCCGAAGCCGATGGCATCGTCAAACGCCCCGGCCGCGCGGGCAGCCGCGCTGACCTCCTCGTTTTCTCGAAAGAGGACGCCGCGCAAAAACGCCTCGTCCTCGCCGGTTGCGACCCCGCCTCCAGCCTCCTCTCCCACATGGTCGAACGCGCCAGCGGAATCGAAATCGTCTCCGCCGCCGCCTCCAGCAAACTCGCCCTTTCCTGGCTCAAGGATGGCAAAGTTCACATCGCCGGATCTCACCTCGAAGATCCCAAGACCGGCGAATTCAACATGCCCTTCATCCGCGAAGTCTTCCCCGATGACGACGTCACCGTCATCACCTTTGCCCGTTGGGAAGAAGGGCTCGTCGTTGCGCCCGCCAATCCCAAGAGCATTCGCGGGGCCGCCGACCTCGCCCGCCGCGGCATCCGCTTCGTCAATCGCGAACGCGGATCGGGCAGCCGCGCTCTCCTCGACAAACTCCTCGCCACCCTCGGCATCCCGGCTGCAAAGGTGCACGGCTACGACCGGGTCGCCTACGGCCATCTCGCCGCTGCCTACAACGTGGTCGCCGGTGAGGCCGACGCCTGCATGGCCACCCGCTCCGCCGCCCAAACGTTCGGCCTCGACTTCATCCCCCTCCACAGCGCGCGATACGATCTGGTAATCCGCAAGAAAACGGCCGAACTCCCCGCCGCCAAAGCCTTCCTCGATGTCCTGCAGCGCGCCGCGCTCCGCCGCAAGCTCGAAGTCCTCGCCGGCTACGATACCTCGCAAACCGGCACGCTCGTCTCATAAACCCATGCCGCGCCGCCTCGCCTCAATGGCCCTTGCCGCAGCCCTCCACCTGCACGCCGCTACCCTCGGCCCCGGCGAATCCATCCAGCGCGACCTTCCAGCGGCCACCATCACCTATTACAATCTCGACCTCTTCACCCACGGCCTTCGCGCAACCGTCACTGTCCAGTCCGGCGGTGCCACCATCGTGCAGCGCACCTTCACCGCCGCCGATCTCTCGCCACTCTCCATGTGCTGGATGTCCACCGGCTCCCCACAGCAGGTCCTGCTTAAGAGCCTCGAAGAGACCGACTCCGTCGAATATGATCTCCGCATCGCCACGGTATCGCCGAACTTCCGCCACCCGATTACCGCCCGTGGCTGCGCCGCCTACGAAGACGCCCTTCGCACCACACAACCCGCCGCCCGTGTCACCGCTCTTCAGTCCGCAATCCGCTACTTCGACGAAGCCGGCGACGAACTCCGCCAGGCGCGCACTCTCACCGATCTCGGCGCCGCCCTCTGGGACGCGGGCAAACGCGCCGATTCCCTCGCCGCCCACGAAAAGGCCGTTGCCCTCTGGTCGAAGCACCCCTACCCCCGCCTGCTCGGCTTCGCCCAATACCGCCTCGCCGTCGGCTACCTGCTCCTCAATCAAATCCCGCGCGGCAAAGAACTCCTCCTCGCCACCGCCGCTCTTGCCCGCGACAACAACGCTCCTTGGCTCGAGGCCGCCGCCAACACCGATCTCGCCATGCAAATCTCCCGCGAAGGCCAATACCCTGAAGCCATCGCTCTCCTCGAAAGTGCAATCGCTCAAAAAGCCGCCTATCGCGACCGCCAGGGCGAAAGCGATTCCCGCAACATCCTCGCCATCGTCGAACAAAACGCCGGCAAGCTCGACCGCGCCCTCGATGAATACAATCTGTCCCTCGCCCTCCGACGCCGCGTTCACGACGAAATCGGCGAGGCGCAGTGCCTCAACAACATCGCCACCGTGCGCGGCCAGTTGGGCCAGCCCCTCCAGGCCATCGCCGCGCTCGAAGAGGTTCTCGCCATCCGCAAACGGGTCGCCACCCCCGCCGCTGTCGCCAACACGCAACACAATCTCGGCGCGCAACGCTCCGCCATCGGTGAATACGACGAAGCCATCCAACTCTTCGACGCCGCGCTCGCCACCTGGCGTGCCGAAAAGTTCCCCCTCGGCGAAGCCTCCACGCTGGGAGAACTGGCAAAGGTCTACGCCCGGCTTGGTATGGACGATCGCGCCGAACGCGAACAGCGTCAAGCGCTGGCCATTCATCGCCAGATCAAGAACCGCCGCGGCGAAGCCGGCGCCCTGCAGTCGCTCGCCTACCTCCTGCGCCAGCGCAATCAATTGCCCGAAGCTGAGCGCCTCTATTTGTCCGCACTCGCCATCGCGCGCGAAGCCACTCTGCCGCAGGAACAAAGCCGCGCCCTCCAAGGACTCGGCAGCACCCACTCCGCAATGGGCCGCCACGATCAGGCCATCTCCGAACTCCGCGAATGCGTCGATCTCACCGGCACCGTGAATCGCGAAGACCTCCCCTCCGCGCTGAACACCCTCGCCGCCGCCCTCGCCGCCGCGTCGCGCAACGACGAAGCCATCGCCCTCCTCCGCACCATTCCCGCGCAAGCCCAGTCCATCGAAAATCGCGTCGAAGAGGCGCTCGCCCGCGCCACGCTCGCGCGCCTCCTTCTGCAAGCCGGCCAACCTTCGGATGCCAAGGCCGAAATCATCGCCGCCATCGATCTCCTAGAAGACCAGCGCGCGCAGGTCGCCAGCCCCGATCTCCGCGCCCAATTTCTCAGCCGCAAGCGCGACATCTACCGCCTCGGTACCGAAATTCTCATGAAGCTCGGCGATTCCGTCGCCGCCCTCGAACTCGCCGAACGTGGCCGCGGGCGCGCCCTGCTCGACCTCCTCACCGCCTCGAAAGTTGCCGGCTCCGCCGATTCCGCGCTGCTTGAAAAAGATCGCGAACTCCGCCTCAACGTCAGCGCCAAAGCCGCCCGCCTCACCCGCCTCCTCTCTGGCGATGCCAAAGGCCCCGCTGCCCCACTCCGCCAGGAAATCACCCTCCTCCTCGATGAACACGCTCGCCTCCGCGAACGCATCGCCCGCGAAGATCCACGCTTCGACCAACAAACCAGCACCGCCCCGTCAACCGAAGTTCAGGCCCGCCTCGCCCCGCACGAAGCCATGCTCGTCTACTCCCTCGGCTCCGGCGCAAACTTCGGTTGGCTCGTCACGCACACCAACATCACAGGCGTCGCGCTTCCCCCGCACGATCTCCTCCACCGTCCACTTGGCCAACTCCAGGCCGCTCTCGATGCGCCGCTCGCCACCCGGCCAAAGGAAACTCTTGCCCAAGCCCGCGCCCGCATCGCCGCATCCGAAGCCCGCGCCGCCACTGCCGCCCGCAAACTCGATCGCTTCATCGTTCGCCCCCTCCTCGCCCAGCACCACTACCGCAAGCTCTACATCGTCGCCGACGGCGAACTGCAATCCGCCCCGTTCGCCGCGCTCCCCTCGCTCCGCGCATCGAGCATCGTCATGCTCCCCTCGGCAAGCATCCTCCCCCGCCTCGCCACCCCGCCCAAGCCCCCCGTGAAGGTCGCGGTCTTCGCCGACCCCGTATTCGAAAAGTCTGATGCCCGCTTCGACACTCCACTCCCCGAACCCACCGTCTCCATCTCCGGCCCTCCGGATGTCCGCTTCTCCCGCCTCCGTTTCTCCGCCCGGGAGGCTACCGCCATCGCCGCCATCACGCGGCCCGCCACCCGCCTTCTCTTCACTGGCTTCGACGCCTCCCGCGCCGCTGCCCTCAATGCCCGCCTCTCCCAATTCGGAATTCTCCACTTCGCCACCCACGCCATACTCGACGAACGCCAGCCCGAACTCTCCGGCATCGTCCTCTCGCTCTACGACCGCCAGCGCCGCCCGCTCAACGGCACTCTCCGCCTCAACGACATCGCCCAAATGCGACTCGCCTCGCCGCTCGTTGTCCTCAGCGCCTGTGAAACAGCCATTGGAAAGAGCCTCGATGGCGAAGGCATGATCGGCCTCTCTCGCGCGTTCCTCGCCGCCGGAGCCTCAGGCGTAATTGCCACTCTCTGGCAGGTCGACGACAGCGCCACCGCCTACCTCGTCCGCGCCTTCTACAACGGCATCCTTCGCAGAGGACTCACCCCCGCCGCCGCCCTTCACGCTGCCCAGCAGGCCGTCCGCGCCCAGACCAAGTGGTCGCACCCCTACTACTGGGCGGGCTTTGTCTACACCGGCACCTAGCCGCTACTTCTCGACTCCACACACATACGTCGCCAGCAGCGTCGTCTCCCCACCCTTGCGCCCCGACACCACGAAGTCATACTCACCCGCCGCCAGCAAGCCCGCCGGAATCGTCAACGTCACCGGCGGCCCCGATCGAATCGTCTGCGCAAACACCAGTCCGCTTCGCGCCGACTCCACCCGCACTTCGTAAAACTCATACCCGCCATCCGCATCCATCGTCATCCTCACCCACTGCGCCGTCCTCGCCACTCGCACTTTCGGCGCACTGGCCCCCCGCGTCGTCGGCACATGCAGAGCGAGCGTGGCCACCTCGTCTTGCGCCGCCCCCTGAACCTCCACACGCTCTATCCTCGGCCCTCGCTGCCACAAATACAGAGCCGGCATCAACCCAATCAGTAACGCCGCCGCCACCGCCCACCCCGGCCACATATTCGCGCTCCGCCTCTCCGCCGGGGCAACCGGAACCACCGGCCCCGCCTGCGTCACCGGCACACCCGTCGCTCGCGTCGCACCCTGCGCAACCGGCACAACCCCCGCCGTGCCCGCCTCCCGCTGGATCGCCCTCGCCACGGCCAGTTGCTCCTTCGGAAAGAGACTTTCCACCGCCGCGCGATCCTCTTCCGTCAACGTCCCCCGCGCCCAATCGTCCAACAGATCCGCCTCGGCCTCCAGCAACCGGTCCTCAAACGCATCGTCCTCAAACGCCCGCCGCTCAATCTCGTGACGCTCCGCCTCACTCAGCCTGCCCAACCGGTACTGCCGCAGAAGATGCTCGGTCATTCGCCACCTCCCGCGCTCTCGCCGCCTTGGCAGCACTCGGAAATACACGTCTCCAAATTCCGCCGCAGCCGCAGCACCCGGTTGCGTAGGGCATTCAACGACAACCCCAACCGGTCCGCGATCGTCTGCCTCACCCACGCCCGCGCCGACGCCTCCGGCGAGTAATATTCGATCAACAATGCTCTGCTCTCCGGCGCCAATTTCCCCAGGCACCCTTCCAGGCAATCCATGATCGAATCGTCCGCTTCGCCCGCCTCGGGCCGCGTCAACGTCCGATCGTCGGGCAGCGTGCCCGTCGTCAACAAACTCCGCCGCTGCTCCAGCAGGATCCGCCGCGCCACGCCCAAAATGTACGAAATGATTTGCGCCACCTGCTCGCCGCTCTCCAGCCGCCGCGAGACACGATCCAGCGCCTCATCCGCCAGATCCTCCGGATGCGGGCAGCCGTGCCACGAAAAATACCGCGCCAGCTTCCCGTGCATGTGCAGATACAACTCCCCCGCGCGCTCCTGATCGCTGGAGAGGTGCGTCAGCAACATCTTCAATCCCGCCTCGGTCATGCCCGGTTTCTTCATCATGAAGTGGTAAAAACCGGCCGAAATCACGCGGCCGTTCGCTGATCCCTACCCGCCCCCGGCTTAGCCTTTCATCGTCATCGCGAGCCGCTATGATATCGTGGCCGCCGAACGTATGAGATGCCATTCGATCGTTGCTCTGCTCTCGCTCCCCGCCTTGCTGTCCGCGCAGCCGCAAGGCCCCAACACCGACCTCTTTTACAAACTCGCCCCCGACGCCATCGCCCAGGAAGGCGTTCCCGTGGGCGAAATCAAAGGCCCCTTTACTCTCCCCAGTGAAGCCTATCCCGGCACCCAACACACTTACTCGGTCTATGTCCCCGCGCAGTATGATCCCGCCGTCCCCGCCAGCCTCATGATCTACAACGACGGCCAGGCCTTCATGAATCCCAACGGCGACATGCGCGCTCACGTCGTCATGGACAACCTCATCTACCGCCGCGAAATCCCCGTCATGATCGGCGTCTTCATCAATCCCGGCCGCCGCCCCGATCAGTCCGAACCCACCCAAAGCAATTGGGGCGACCGCGACACCAACCGCCCCACCGAATACAACACCCTCGACGACAAGTACGCCCGCGTCATCGTCGACGAACTGCTTCCCGCCCTCTACAAGGACTACAACATCTCCAAAGACCCCGAACGCCACGGCATCGGCGGCTCCAGCTCCGGCGCCATCGCCGCCTTCACCGTCGCCTGGGAGCGCCCCAACCACTTTCGAAAAGTTCTCAGCAACGTCGGCAGCTTCACCAATCTTCGCGGCGGCCACGTCTATCCCGAACTCGTCCGCAAAAGCGAAAAGAAACCCATTCGCATCTTCATGGTCGACGGGCGCAACGACAATCGCGGCCAACGCCGCGACGGCACCTACGACCAAACCCGCGACTGGTTCTATCAAAACGTCCGCCTCCAGCAAGCCCTCACCGAAAAAGGCTACGACCTCAACTACTCCTGGGGCATCCAACGCCACGGCCAGAAAATGTTGCAGACCGTTCTGCCCGAAATGATGCGCTGGCTCTGGCGCGACCACGGTGTCTCCACCGACGTAAACGACTCGGTCGAACGTTCCTTCAACGCCCCCGCAAAGAAACAATAGGAAACTCACAAGACATCATCATGTCCATTCGAACGCCGTTCCTCCTCGCCCTCGCCGCCCTCTCTGGCGCCAGCGCCCACGCCCAGTACGCCCCCGGCTACGTCGATCCCGCCCCCCTCCTCGCCGCCGCCGAAAAGGCCATCGGCACAGACAAGCTCAAGTGCGTCACCATCTCCGGCACCGGTTACGCGGGCGCCGTCGGCCAGCAACGCGAATCCGGCCCCAACCTCGATTGGCCCCGCATCGAAGCGCTCGCCAACTACACCCGCACCATGAACTGGGAAACCGGCACCGGCAAGGAAGAGTTCGACCGCAAGCCCGGCCTCAATCCCGCCTCCTGGAAATACGGCGCCGGATGGAAGGGCGGCACGCCCCTTCAGCAACACCCGCACCAAACCTTCATCGTCAACGGCAAACTCGGCTGGCACATCGACGGGGCAGGGAATCAGCCCGTCCCCATGCGCCCCGACGACGCCGAACGCGCCCAACTCGATCTCTGGATGAACCCCCACGGCTTCCTCAAAGCCGCTCGCCTTCCTGGTGCCAAGCCGCGCGCCGCCTGGCGCTGGGAACTCGGCGAATCCGGCCGCGATGGCCACACCATGACCCCCGAAAAAATGTACATTGTCTCCATCACCGTCATGGGTAAATTCCATGTCGACGCCACCATCAACAAGGAGCACATGCTCCAGCGCATCCACAGCTGGGTCCCCGAACCCACGCTCGGCGACATGAACTACGAGCACGAATTCACCAACGAGAGCTACATCGACATCGGCAGCGGCATCAAGTTCCCCACCGGCTGGCACCATCACGATGGCTGGGACGATAACTTCGGCGTACAGGCCATCACCGCCGGCCACAACGGCTACGGCGGCACCTTCGCCAACATCAAAGCCAACGCCTGCCCCGACGCCGTTCCCGTTCCCGTTTCTGTCCGCACAGCCACGTTCCCCCTCCGCGTCGAACCGCGCAAACTCGCCGATGGCGTCTACATGCTCGGCGGCGGTTCGCACAACAGCGTCGCCGTGGAGTTCAAGGATTACATCGCCGTCGTCGAAGCCCCCCTCGATGAACCCCGCAACCTCGCCGTCATCGAAGAAATCGTCAAGCTCATCCCCAACAAGCCCATCCGCTTCCTCGTCAACACCCACCAGCACTTCGACCACATCGGCGGCCTCCGCACCTACATGCACATCGGCGCCACCATCATCACGCACGCGAAGAATCTCAATTTCTACATCCACGATGTGCTCAACTATTCCCCACGCACCCTCGCCCCCGACATGATGGCCCTCTGGCCGCCCACCGAAGTCGCCGAAGGCTACCAGTACGAAACCGTCCGCGAAAACTACACCCTCACCGACGGCAACCGCACCATGCACATCACCTACGTCCAACCCCTCGCCCACGCCGAAGGCATGCTCATGGCCTACCTCCCCAAAGAAAAAATCGCCATCGAAGCCGACCTCTACGACTCCTTCCCCGCGCCCACCTCGCCCACCGCTTCCAACAAAACTCTCCTCGAACACGTCCGCCGCCTCGGCTACGACGTCACCACCCTCGCCCCCCTCCACGGCCCCGCCATCCCCTGGATTGATTTCCTCAAATTCATGGGCCAGGCGCGACAATAAGCTCCGCTTGCGTAGCGATCGAACCGTATATACAATCGTATTGACGGCAATGCGGTTCGAATGGGACCACGGCAAAGATCGAGTCAATGTCGAAAAGCACGGCATCGATTTCGCCACCGCGGCCCTGGTTTTCGCGGATCCGCAATTGCTGCTCAGGGAAGACAGAATGGACGGTTCTGGAGAACAGCGCTGGCACGCCTTGGGATTGGTTGCCGGCCTGGAGCCGCTCCTCGTTGTCGTTCACGATATCGGGAGACTCACAATGGCGAAGAAATCATCCGCATCATCTCGGCCAGAAAAGCTGGTTCGCAGGAAGGCCGAGGATATTTTCGGTGAGCCGCCGACGAAGCGGCAGCTCGCCGTTCTCGATCGCTTGGCCAAGAAACAGGACTCACAGATCGACTACTCCGATATTCCGCCGCTCAGCGACGAACAACTCGCTCAAATGGTCCCCTTCCGCTTGCGCTCAAAAACGACGCTGATCTCCTTCCGCGTTCAGAATGATGTACTCACCTGGTTGAGGTCGAAGGGGCCCGGTCATCTCAGCCGGATCAATGCCATCCTCGCCAACGTCATGGACGCTGAGCAGCGCCTCAAAACTCCCCCACGCCCGTAGTAGACTCGGCCGTGCGCAATCCCAGCCTCTGGCGAACCGTCGGTATCACCATCGTCCTCACCGGTCTCGCCACCGGCGCCGCAACCATCCTCATCCCCGACACCACCCTCGGCACCACGCCCAAACTGCTGCTCTTCTGCTACGCCCTCACCGCCATCATCTTCGGCTCCCTATGGACCGCCTGGCGTCACGCCGACGCCATCGCCTATAGCGCCCTCCAGCGCGGCCAGGACATCCTCGTCCGCTGGCGCGTCGACCCCGCCGACTGGGATCGCTTTGCCGCCCTCAACGAAACCTTCAGCCTCAATGAACTCCCCGTCCGCCGCCCCGCGCCCGCCACCGGCGTCGAAGTCATCGTCGGCCGCCGCGCCGTCCTCATCGACGGCCACCTCATCCGCCTCCACTGGCCCTCGCAAACGGGTGCCGCCGGCACCTGGACCGTCGAATCCGCCACGCTTCTCCCCGCCGACCCCCCCTGCGTAAACCTCCGCGTCCGCATGGCCCAAACCCACGGCTCGCCCACCTACAGCAACCTCGTCTTCCCCATCGCCGCTGCCGCCCAAGAC
Organism: Acidobacteriota bacterium; assembly: GCA_040007195.1. GTDB lineage: Bacteria > Acidobacteriota > Terriglobia > Bryobacterales > Bryobacteraceae > JAFLBB01. Next base: position 23,271 of record JBDTVQ010000022.1, read on the forward strand.
GACGCCCGCCGCCTCATCCCCTGGACTTCCTAACGCCTCATCTCCTGGACTTCCTAACGCGGAATCCCCTGGACCTCCTAACGCCGCGCCCCCCGCTCCCTCAACACCGCCGCCACCGCCCCTTTCCGGCAATTGATCGCCCGCTGCAGCGGCGTATCGCCCTTACTGTCCCGCGCATCCATCGCCGCGCCGGAATCCAGCAACGCCCGCGCGATCTCCACATGCCCCCGCCGCGCCGCCATGTGCAACGCCGTCGCCCGCGTCACGCCGCCACACGCATCCACATCCGCGCCCGCCCCCACCAGCGCCCGCACCACCACCGGACCCGCCTCCGTCCCGCACCCGTTCGCCACCGCATACAGCGGCCTGTGTCCACCCCGGTCCAGCAGGTTCGCATCCACGCCCTGCCGCAACACCAACTCCACCACCTCCAGGCACCCCGCCTCGCTCGCGTAATGCAGCAGCGGCCTTCCGCCATAACGCCGCGCCCCAAGCGAAGCGTCCCGCTCCACAGCCTCCATCACAAATCGCACCAACCCCGCCCTACCCGTCTGCATCATCCGCACGAGTACCCCAACAAACACCACCGGCCTCGCCGCAAACCTCGCCGCCTCCGCCACCGCCTCCTCATCGCGCCCCGCCCCAATCGCCCCAATCAGTTCATCCAGAACCCGCTGCTCCCCCCAACACGCCGCAAGCTCCCCATCCTCCACCGCCGCCGCCTCTTTCCCCACCACATAAGCGGAACTCTGCACGAAGAATTGCCGCAACGCCGCCCGCGCCTCCTCCCCCATCTCCGCCGCCTCAAGCGTCGCGCCCATATGCTTCAGCCACGCACTCCGCTGCGCCGCGCTAATCTCGAACCTCGCGTGCGACTCGCGCAAACTCACCCACCAACGGTGCTGCGTACGCTCCTCATCGCCGCCCAGGAATTGAATCAGGAACGCCGCGAACTCCTCCGTCGCACATCGCAGGCTCTTCCCCGGAAACAGCGGACGCAACACCGCGTCATTCTTCACCCGCCCATAGAACGCCGCCGACAACCTCTCGCAACCCGCCTCCCCACCCAGCGACTCCAACAGTCTCGCGCGCATGATATCCTCAGTCCCTAACTATGGCCAATCCCGCTTGGCCCCTTCACGTCGCCGCCTCTGAACCTGCCGTCAAGCCCCGGCACGCGCTCTTCGTGCGCATCACGCACTGGATCACTACCCTCTGCGTCCTCGCCCTGCTCGTCACCGGAATCGAGATCATCATCTCGCATCCGCGCTTCTATTGGGGCGACGAAGGCAATCCCATGACTGCCTCGCTGTTCGATATTCCCATCCCCGCCTCACGCCCATGGGTCAACACCGGCTACCCCTACGTGCTCCCCGATCAGAACGGCTGGAGCCGCAATCTCCATTTCGAAGCCGCCTGGATCATCGTCTTCACCGGCCTCATCTACGTGCTGTTCAGCCTGCTTGGCCGCCACCTGCGCGACGACCTCCTCCCGCCCGCATCCGGCCCCGCCTCCTACAACACCATCCAACGCATCGTTTACCTCGGCGTCATCTTCGTCCTCTGCCCCGCCGCCATCTGGACCGGCCTCGCCATGTCGCCCGCCATCGTCTCCACGTTCCCTTTTCTCGTCACGCTACTCGGCGGCCACCAATCCGCCCGCACCATTCACTTTTTCGTGTCCATCCTCCTCGTCCTGTTTGTGATCGTCCACATCGTCATGGTCTGCCGCGCCGGCTTCCTCGCTCGCATGCGCCCCATGATCACCAACAGCCCCGCCCCTGAAAACGAGGCCCCATGAGCAATCCGTCCCGCCGCAAACTCATCACCACCGCCCTCGCCGCCACCGCCGGTGCATCCGGCCTCGCCGCCGCCGCCCGCTTCGCCGGTAAGCACGGTCTGCTCCCGCCCGATTGCGGCGGCATCTACGGCCTCGGCACCTCGCTCACCTTCGCCGCCCATCGTCTGTTCACCGGCGATGCCTACGCCCGCGAGTTCCCCACCAGCAAAATCTCCAAGGCCCCCTTCGCGAAAGTCCGGCCCTTCAAAATCGCAGCTTATGACCGCATGCGCGCCGATAACTTCGTCGACTGGCGCGTCGAAGTCGATGGCATGGTCGCCCGCCTGTCGTCGTTCTCAGTCGCCGATCTGAAGCGCCTTCCCTCACGCACCCAGATCACCCAACTCACCTGCGAGGAGGGCTGGTCCTACATCGCTGAATGGATCGGCACGCCTGTATCGCATCTCTTGAACGCCGCCGGAATTCTCCCGCAGGCCCGCTACATCGTCTACTATTCGATCCAAAAAAACTGGATCCAAAGCATCGACCTGCACGACGCCCTTCACCCCCAAACGCTCCTCACCTACGCCATGAACGGCGCCGATCTCCCCATGGGCCACGGCGGCCCCGTACGCCTCTCCATCCCGCGCCAACTCGGCTACAAGAACGTGAAGTACATCAACCGCCTCACCCTCACCGACTCCATCGAAGGCCTCCACAAAATCGGAGCCTACTCCTGGTACGCCGGCATCTGACGGCGCATGATTGTCGCTGACCTTCCTCTCGGTGAAGCGGCAGCACTCCCGTAACTCCGCCTAAGTCCAGCCGGCCGTATCTCTCGAACTGCGGCAGCGTGATTTACGCAGAGGCCGGAATCCCACAGCCCCGCGGCGAAGGCTGCGAAAGTTCGCCGCGTTCGCCGGTGCGCACGATGGCCCATGCCGTCGTGCGCGATTCAATGCAGAGCCCGCAATGGCGGACGGCTTCGCGAGCGGTGGCCCTTCGAACGCCGCCGTTCATTTGTCTGCAGAGCCTCAGCTAGCGAACTTCGAAGCGGTCCAGGTCCATTACCTTGACCCAGGTTTTCGCGAAGTCCTGTACGAACTTGTCTTTCCCGTCGTCGGAGGCATACACCTCCGCCACGGCGCGCAGTTCCGTGTTAGACCCGAAAATTAAATCAACAGGGGTGGCCGTCCACTTGACGGCGCCCGTCTTACGATCCCGTCCTTCGTACAGTCCCTCCGTAGTTGACGACTTACTCCACTGAGTGGACATGCCGAGCAGATTTACGAAATAGTCGTTGCTCAGCGCCCCGGGCCGGTCGGTGAATACCCCGGCAGAAGCTTGCCCGGCGTTGGCATTCAGAACTCGCATGCCGCCCACCAGGACCGTCATTTCAGGAACGGTCAAATTCAGCAAATTCGCCCGGTCGATCAGCATGTCGGCCGGCGACGTGCTCTGACCTTTCCGGTAGAAATTGCGGAACCCGTCCGCCGCGGGTTCCAACACAGCAAAGGACGCCGCGTCGGTCTGCGCTTGCGAAGCGTCCACGCGTCCGGGAGTGAAGGGAATCTGCACGTGGTTGCCGACAGTCTTCGCGGCCTGCTCAATGGCGGCGCCGCCTCCGAGTACGATCACATCGGCAAGCGAAATCTTCTTCCCGCCGGTTTGTGCGCGGTTGAACTCCTGCTGGATGCTCTCTAGGCGCGGCAGAACTTTCGCCAGCTCGGCCGGATTGTTGACCTCCCAATCCTTCTGCGGCGCAAGGCGAATGCGCGCCCCATTGGCGCCGCCGCGCATATCGCTGCCGCGGAACGAAGCCGCCGAAGCCCACGCCGTCCGGACCAGTTCGGGTACCGTCAAGCCCGAGGCCAGGATCTTGGTTTTCAGCCCCGCAATGTCCTTCGCGTCCACCGGCTTGTAGTCGGCGCGAGGGAGCGGATCCTGCCAGATCAATGCCTCCGCCGGAACTTCCGAACCGAGGTAGCGGGAGCGCGGACCCATGTCGCGATGGGTCAGCTTGAACCAGGCCTTGGAAAAGGCCAGTTGGAATTCCTCAGGATTCTTCCAGAAGCGCACCGAAATTTCCCGGTAGCTCGGATCGAACTTCAATGCAAGGTCCGTCGTGAACATCATCGGCGGATGGCGCTTGGCCGCATCGTGCGCGTCCGGAACGAGACTCTCGGCCTGATTCATCGCCGGAACCCACTGGGTTGCCCCGGCTGGACTCTTGCTCTGCACCCATTCGTAGCTGAACAGGTTGTCAAGATACAGCGAGGACCACTTTACCGGAGTGGCGGTCCATGCGCCTTCCAAGCCGCTCGTCACCGCATCGCCGGCCTTGCCGCTGCCACACTTGTTCTGCCAGCCCAGTCCCTGCCGCTCAATGCCGGCCGCTGCCGGCTCAGGCCCCACGCACGTGTCCGGAGGGTGGGCCCCATGCGCCTTGCCGAAGGTGTGCCCTCCCGCGATCAGCGCCACCGTCTCCTCGTCGTTCATCGCCATGCGGCCGAAGGTGTCCCGGATGTCCTTGGCGGCTGCCAGGGGATCGGGGTTGCCGTTCGGGCCCTCGGGATTCACATAAATCAAACCCATTTGTACTGCCGCCAGCGGATTCTGCAGCTTCCGGTCGCCGCTATAGCGCTCCGCCGCCAGAAACTTCTTTTCCGGACCCCAATAAACCAGTTCCGGCTCCCAGTCGTCGCTGCGCCCGCCGGCGAAGCCGAAGGTCTTCAGGCCCATCGATTCCATCGAGACGTTTCCCGCTAAAACCATCAAATCGCCCCAGGAGAGCTTTTGACCGTACTTCTGCTTCACCGGCCACAGCAACCGGCGCGCCTTGTCGAGGTTGGCATTGTCGGGCCAGCTGTTCAGTGGATCAAATCGCTGTTGCCCGCCGTCGGACCCGCCACGCCCATCATTCGTCCGGTACGTGCCGGCGCTGTGCCATGCCATGCGGATGAAGAACGGACCGTAGTTTCCATAGTCGGCCGGCCACCAATCCTGCGACGTGGTCAGTGTTTTTTGAATGTCCAGCTTGACGGCCTTGAGGTCGAGCGTGGCAAACGCCTTGGCATAATTGAACTCTTTGCCCAACGGGTTCGATTCAACAGAATTCTGCCGAAGTGGAGAGAGATCGAGTTTCTCAGGCCACCAGAACTGGTTCGGCATCGGCTGTTGAGCGCCGGCAAAATTAGTCGACACAAACGCTACTGCGGCAACTACGCTCGCGGTCAGCAGTAAGTTGAGTTTCTTCTTCATTGGTTCCTTCCAAACGGCACGGCCACACCAACTCGCGAACTATGGCGGAATCTCGTTTATTCGAATCATAGAGTGCAATCCAGTGGCCACCAGCGCGTGATGCGACATAAATCGTACGCAAACTGCTCACTCTGCACGTCAAAGCCTCGCAGGACCAGCCCTGATCGTTGGCGAAATTCAGTCCACGAAGCTCCGCTCTTTTGATGCCGTGTACACGCCGCGGGCAATTTTAATTCGATTCGCCAGTGAGTGATTCAACGCTTATTTATCCACTGGCCGGGCATTTGGCCCGTTGTGCGGGAACACAAACAGGCGGCCTCTCGAGCGGCAGCGAGCGCCACGGGCCGTCCATTCCTGCAACACGCCAAGACGTAATTTGTGAGGATCCACGCAACTCGCAAAAAGAATTGTGTTCGAACTTTTCCTGAGGCAAACGCCGCGTGAACGCCCGCGCGGGAGTCTTGTCAATGCGCGCTCAATAGGACGATCGCCGTCAAACAGCTCTTACGGCGGCGTTCGCACTGGGACTTACCCCAGCAGCAAGACGACCGGATTTGGGCGCGCATTCAACAATCGGGATTTCCACTTCGTCGAGACCCCACGTCGGTTCCGAATTCTTCAATTCCTAAACCGGCGCCGGCGGGAACGGCCTCGTCACATCGTGAGGACGACGCGGAATTCCGCTTCGCCGCTCAGCATGCGCGCATACCCCTCGGCGGCCTTCTCAAGCGGATAGGTTTCGATCATCGGGCGCACGCCGGTCAGCCCCGCGAACTGAAGCGTGTCTTCGGTGTCGGCGGGTGAGCCAGAGGCCCAGCCCTGAATCGTGCGGCTCCCGTTGATCAGTTGAACCGGGCTAACCTCGATCGGCTTTGTGTCAATGCCGATGACGACCAGCTTGCCGTTCGGCCCCAGACCGTCGATCAACTCCGACATCGCTTTCGCGCTCGGCGCCGTGGCCAGGATCACGCGCGCGCCGCCAAGAGCCTGCAAGGCCGCCGCTGCGTTCGTCGCTTTGCTGTCGATGTACAGATGGGCGCCGAGCCGCTTGGCGAGAGGCTCGTTGGCGGGTCCCCGGCCGATGGCCGCAACACGATAGCCGAACTTACTCGCGAATTGAATGCCGAGATGGCCAAGGCCGCCGACGCCCTGCACAGCCACAAGGTCGCCCGGAAGCGCTCCGCTATGGCGCAGAGCATTGTAAGTCGTAATGCCCGCGCACAGCAGCGGCGCAGCGTCCACGTCGCTCAGCGTCTCGGGCAGGGCGACAATCGCTTCGGCGGGCGCAATCATGTACTCTTGATAACCGCCGTCGTAGCTGATGCCGGGGACCTTGACGTTAACGCAATTTCGAAAGTCGCCGCGTCGGCAGGACAGGCACGTGCCATCGTGGCCGCCGTGCCAGCCGACCCCGACGCGCTGCCCGTGCTTCCATTCCGCGACGCCCGCGCCGAGCTCATCAACGATGCCGGCGACTTCGTGGCCGGGCACGCGAGGGTATTCGATCCCCGGCCAGGAGCCGTCTTTAGTCAACGCGTCGCTGTGGCAGATGCCGCACGCCTGCACCTTGATGCGCACTTCGCGATTGCCCGGCGTGGGGATCTTGCGCTCGACAATCTGGAACTCGGCCCCGGGCGCGGGAACCAAGACGGCCTTCATCGTGTCGACTGCGATACGTGCGTCGGGCATTAGGCGTGGACCTCCTCGAGTTGCGGAGTGTAGACGTTGAGGGCAATATCGACGTTACGGCGCGTTGCGCGCGAATACGGGCAGATCTCGTGCCCGCCGTCAGCAAAAGTGTGCGCCGTTGCGCCGAACGATTCCTCAACACCATTGTGCAAGTTCAGGCCGCGCGGAAGAACACTAGAAATAGGTTTTTTGAACTAACCCGATTTGGGGGCGCTGGAAAGGAGAAGGCAGCGCGGACGGTTCGTTCTAATAACCAAGTCCGCGCCACAAAAGGTAGATCGCCAGCGCCGGAAGGCCTGGCACCAACAGCAGCACCAGCGACAGTTTGTTCAGCCCACCCTCGCCGCTAATCGTCCCCAGTACACGGCAGACGAACGCCGCAATAAAGGCGTAAGCGGCAACCACAGCGAACACCGACGCACTGTGGCTGAACAGCCACCACGCGGCCAACGGGAGCGTGGCATAAAACAGCGCCCACTTACAGGCGCTCATTGTGGCGACGGGAAGATCGAGGGCGTGCGGCGGCGTCGCGCCCACAGCCCCAAGCTCGCGCAGCGTCGAGCAGATGTTCCGGCTGATGCGCTCGTTTTCAAGATAGTCGGCAAGGGCCGCCGCGAGGCCGAAAACCAGCACACCCAGCGCGACAAGCGTGTCGCCCGTGCGCAGCATCGTCAGGCCGAGCGCACCGAACAAAAGCGCGTAGGCGGCCACGAAGCAAGCGTCCGCGCGCAGGTGGGCGCGGATCCCGGAGCGGCGCGGGTCGCGAAGATCGCCTGCGTCGCGGTTGACGTCGTCGACGGTCTTCCAGCGTTCGATAGCTTCAAGGGGAACGCCCTTCGACGCTCGTGCAACCTGGATCATGCGGAAGATCGTCAGCAGCGTGGCGATGCCCGAAACGGTGCAGAGGAATCGCAGCGTCCAGCGCGGAAGCGGGGCAGTCGTGGCATGGTCGATGCCGATGGCCGAAAAGAACAGTGCCAGCGGGATGACAATGGCCATCGCCAGAGCCACGAACTGCACCTGCGTAGGACGAAACTTTTGTCCCGGCCCTTCTTGAAAATAATCCTGCAAAAGTCCGGTGGCGAGTTTCGATGCGGCCGCGATGGCCACCAGCGCCCATCCTGCTGTTTGCACCGCCGGAATCAGGATGCCCAGGACAACCAGCACAACGCCCAGTGCGAAAAGCACGGAGAGCCAGTAGCGAAAGATCAGTTCTGGAAAACTGCGCGGTGTCGCAACTTCCACCAAACCCCACACCAGCCGTCCAATATGCGGAACCGCCGATAGCGGCGTGGGCTGGGAGTTCTGCCGCCTCGCGATCGATTCGAGCATGTCCCCGATCACCGTCGTGCCGCGGGCGAGCGTCGAGGCGTATGGTTTGCGCTGCTGCTCCTCCAGCCTGAGCTGCATCCAGGTCGAAAGCCGGTCCATACCGCTGAGTTTGAGCGGTTTGATTTTAGGATGGCTGGCAAGCTCGTCTTCGACAATCGCCGCATGCGCTTCCTTGATGAGTTCTTCGCGGATGCCCTTGTTGTAATCTTCGGGCAGCAGCGCGGTGATGATGCGTTCGGCGCCATCCAGGCGGCCCCAGAGAATATCGTTCTCGCGCCACTCGCGTTCCAGGAATCCGGCGAATGCGCCGAGGGCCGCGCCCTTCACTTTTACTTGATTGCCCTGCAGGTATTGCGCGCCGATAGGCGCGTCCTTGGGCGAAATGCGGAACACTTCGATCTGATCCATCTCGCCTAGGTTCGAGTTGTAGAGCAGCGGGAACGTAAGCACGTCGTGCCGCTCGAACTGTTTGCTCTCGGCGTCCAGTTGGCGCCGGAGCGCGGCGCCGGCCGACTGGTCGTTCGCATCGGTATGCAGGGCGGCGTCGACATCGGTTCGCGCCTGCGTGAAGGCCTCCTTATAGACCGCTGCGAGCGCGGCGGTTGCGCCATCGATCGCCGCGCGGATCGCCGGGTCGGAGAGAAGCCGGCGAGCCTGTTCAGTCTCGTATTCGTAGGTGCAGGCGGCAGCGAGTTTCAGCTCGTCGGTGGGGACGGCCGCGGCATTCATGCCGAGCGCTTTGCGCAGGTGCTCGAGCGTGCCGAGCGATCCCAGCGCCTGAATCGGATGGTTGCGGCGAAGCCGTTCCAGATCGTGCAGCGGCTTGGTCAGCTTCTCGCGGATCGCCGACGCTTCGGGGCTGGCGGCCAGTTCATAACCGGAAGGATCGGGCGAAGATGCGTCGATCTTGCGGAACAGGTGGTGCAGGCGGCGTAGCCGGTAGCGGATGTCGAAGTCGAGCAGAAATCCGTTCAGCTGGTCCTGTTTCGCCGGGCGGCCCTCGGCTGCCGCAGTGGGACCATACGCCAGGTCGCGCCACGCCTCAACCAGGAAGCGTAATTTATGGCCGTACATAGAGTCGGCGTTGACATGAAAGTAATCGCAGAGTAAGTCGGTAAGATCGCCTGTCACCGTGGCAACCTTAATACGATGGTAGGCAATGTAACTGCGTCCGTATTTCCGCGCAAGGTCGATCGTGTCCAGGCGTTCCCAGGCGCCCGCGTCGAGAGTGGGCGCAGCGGCGGGGGCCTCACTGGTTGCCGCCGAAGCGGCGGCCGCGAGCGGCGTCGTGTCGACAATGTGCGCGGCCTCCTCGATCTTGTAGAGAAGGTTTTGCAGCCGGTCGATTTCACGGTTGCGGTCGAGCGCCCGTTCCAGGTCCTGCCGGATCGTTTCGTAACGCGGCAGGCTGCTCAACGCCATCCACGCATTGGCGATCGCGTTCGGCCGGCGCAACTCAATCTTGTCGTGCTCGGGAGCGTCGGGGTCCGGCTCCAGATACAGCAGTTTGCGGTCGATAGGAAGCGTTCCCTGGCGTTTGAGAATCTCGTCGATGACAAAACTGAAGGGCTTATTGTCGAGATAGCCGCCATCGGCGAACGCGCGCCGCTCGAATTCCAGTTGGGGGACGCCCGTTGCCAGCAGCGCTTCCGGCGTGTAGTCGGGATAAAAAGGCTGGTAGCGCGGGCTGCTCGATGCGGAGGCGGTGTCGCGCATCAGAATACCTTCGCGCCGTAGCGTGTCGTCGATATCGGCGAACTGCATCGGTTCAAATGCCACCGGGAACGACGACGTGCAGCGCGCGGCGAAAGCGAGAAACGGCGTATAGGTTTCGGTGAAATGGTAAGTGGAAGTAAGTGGCGAGTGGCGGAAGTGAAAACTCGTGCGGTGGCGCCGCTCGAAAATCTGGCCGTCGGCCAGTTGAATCGGCAGCACCAGGCCGCGCAAATCGGTGGCCGTGATGTGTAGATCCAGTTCATCGACAAGCGCCGATTCGTTGGGCGTGGCCGGGGCGGGCTTGGGATCCAGATCGCGCAGCGCCTTGAGCAGCTCAACGTACATCCGCTGGCTGTTCAGCAGCGACGTCGGAGGATCCTGAAGTTCGTATCGCGCCAGGTCATCGATCATCGAGCCTTTGTCATTAATCAGCTTCGAAATATCCCCTTCGTTCTTCCACAACTCCTTAAGTGACGTGAGGTCGCCTTCCAGCGCCAGCGCCTTGGCCAGGAACACGCCGTTGATCCCGCCCGCCGATGTGCCGGCAATCGCGTCAATCAGGAACCGCGTATGGATGGGAGTGTCGGGAGTGATGCTCGAAAAATCGCTGAGCCGTGCCGGGTGTGCCAGGAATTGGCCAAGCTTGCGATAAACAGCCTGCGTGGCGGTAGGGTTGGCGAGAAACGGCTCGTTGGGATTCGTGCGCGAAGGCGCCGTCGCTTTCACCAGGTGCAGAAGCTCCTGCGCGATGCCGTTCATATACACGCACAGCG